>JAGQNT010000145.1 GCA_020427965.1 Candidatus Saccharimonadota bacterium
AATTTGAGTTTCTTGCGTGTTAGAGAGGGCACATGACCAGTTTTGTACATGTAGGCAAATAGCAGGTGTGAATCCCGCTTTGCATACGCTAGGCTTTCTGCCCGTATGGACTTATGCACAAAGCCGCCAGTGGTGTGACTGCGTCTAGTATTTGTAGCCTTTATAAAATTCAAAAATAAGGGGCTAGCGGATGTGAATGTTATATAAAACATAAAGCTTGATTTCCATCTCTTATCCACGAAGCCGAAACTGCTGCCGTCACCGTCGAAAAGTCCGAGCAAAAAATCTGAGTACAGTTCGTCGGGTATGTCCAAAGACCCAATGGTCTTACTTTTGTTTGGGGTGAGTCCGGCAGATAATAAAAAGTCGTAGTATGCTACATCGCTAAATTGAATGCGCCACGCCTTCTGGTTGTTATTGTTAAATTTTGAGCTTATCGGCAACTTTCGGCCGATTGCCTCCTGAAAGTTATGAAGCTGTTCGATGTCAACGGAAGTTAGGTCTATGTGCCGGCCATCTTTTTGCAGGCAACCATCACTAGCAATCAATCCGACGGTGTACGCTAGACCTGGAGACCAACTGTATACCCGCTTTTGTTTATATCTCATGTGAGCATAGTATACCATTTTGAAACAGGGGCGAATGTGCTATACTCGTATCTGTTAGATTGGGTGATTAGCTCAGTTGGCTAGAGCATCTCGTTTACACCGAGAGGGTCGGGGGTTCGAGTCCCTCATCACCCACCAAACAAAGACCGTCCGTCAGGGCGGTTTTTGTTTGGTTTGTCGAACGGACTCGAACGCGAGCGCCAGTGGCGCTCAGCCGCCCGTAGCCTGGCGACCATGGGAGCCAGGTCGCCGTTAGGCGAGGTCGAGTCCCTCATCACCCACCAAACAAAGGCCGTCCGTCAGGGCGGTTTTTGTTTGGTTATATCGATCTGGCTATTTCGAGCGGGTGGGTGAGGCGCCACATGACGTTCGGCGCATCCAAATTGTCGGTCAACTCAAGCGGTATTTTGGCCTGATCGGCCAGGGCAATGCCCGTAACAATGACCGATCCAACGACTTGGCCCTTGTCAGCCGGAGTTCGTAATGCCTCGGTTTGAGGCGAAACTTGTACGTTGCTGCCTTTCCAGACGACAGCGGAGTAACTCTTGGCGGTAGCCGCTTCAGCCGATTCACCCCACGTAGTCGAGTAGGCACCAAACGTCTGACCTGTGCTCAGAATTTTCATCGAAATCAGGTTCTTTTTGGCATTTTTGGCGACTTGCAGCGCATCTTTCATGGCTATGGTCAGGTGTGGTGCACCAAGTACGGCAGAAATGATCACCACTGATGTTTTACCCACTTTGTGGGTTACGGCCAGTAACATGCAGCCGCCAGCCTGATCGGTATTACCAGTTTTGATACCTACCACACCTTCGCCCAGCCGAAGCATGCCGTTCACGTTATGAATGGTGCCGGCTACCGGAATGACAGCTGTCGACTGGCCGACAATTTCAGCAATAACTGGATTGTCCATAGCGTGTTGTCCGAGTTTTACCAGATCAGTCGCCGTACTGACGGTGTCTGGGCTAAAACCGCTGGCATCAGCAAAATGACTGTTTTGTAGCCCTAGCTCTTTGGCGTAGTCGTTCGCGAACTCGGTGTAATCCAGGATAGAGCCAAAGGTCCAGATGACCAGCGTATCGGCGAAGTTATTTGCCGATGGTAGCAACAAAGCTTGCAATGCTTGGTATTCAGTAATTTTTTCACCAACGGCTACTGGTGCTATTGACCCGTCCTTGCGGTAATATTCATCATAAATTTGCTGATCGTCCTGCGTTAGTGTCAGGGTCGGGCCCTGTTCACCAGGCTTCAGCGGTTTTTCGTGTAGTACCGACAAGGCGGTCATAATTTTAGCTACGCTGGCGATGGGAACTGATTTGGTGGTGGGGCCATGTTTTGCCAGTAAGCCTCCCTGTTGGGTGCCAACGGCTGCTTGGCCGTAATTTGGCCAAGTCATGCTTGCTTTACCTGTGTCGTAGTAGGGTGCGATCGCCGGCGCTACCGCATAAATTTGTTGATGCAGTGGTGCGAACAAGGTGACGCCAAAATATGCCACTAAAACAACGACGAGAAACAAGGCCATGGGGTTCCCGCGCCGCTTGGGGCGCCGCTGCGGTTGTCGGTATTGGTAATACGCCATTACACCTATGATACAGGACTAGTGATTTCTCGGGAGGTTTGGGCTATACTAGAGGTACGAAAACAAGGAGATACGTATGAGTGTGTGGGTAATTATTGGAGTAGTAGTTGTCTTGGCGTTAGTGCTCATCGGCATGTATAACGCGCTAGTACGACTTAATATTCGCGCCAACGAGGCGTGGAGTGACATCACGGTTCAGCTAAAGCGACGCGCCGACCTGATCCCGAACCTCGTCAACACCGTCAAAGGTTATGCCAAGCACGAAAAGGGTATTTTCGAGGAAGTAACCAAAGCTCGCGCCGAAACGCTCAGTGCGCAAACTCCTGGAGAGGCCGCCAAAGCCGAGGGCGATTTCCAAAAGACTATGAAGAGCCTGTTTGCGGTGGCAGAAAACTACCCAGATCTAAAGGCATCAGACAATTTCAAGGAACTGCAAGCGGAGTTGACCGACACAGAGGACAAAATTCAGGCTTCACGACGTTTCTATAACGGTGTTGTTCGAGATTTTAATACCAAGCGAAAAACCTTCCCAACCAACATTTTTGCCGGCCTACTAGGCTTCAAGCAAGACAAAGAATTCTTTGAAGTCGACGAAGCCGAGGCTGCTACTATCCAAAATCCCGTTGACGTCAAATTTTAACGGTGGTGACTGACGGGGAATAGTTATGCAAACCTATGCTGCTATCGCTGCTAACAAGCGCAAAACGTGGTTCATAATGCTGTTTTTTGTGCTGGTCGTTGGAGGCTTGGCCTGGCTTTTTAGTCTCTACGTTGACGGCACGCCCTCGCTGACAATTGGTGTTTTGATAGGCGCAGTCATCTATACTGCCATCACGTACTTCAGTGGTATGCGCATGAGTTTGGCCGTCAATGGGGCGCATGAAATCAAAAAGAGTGACAATCCACGCCTGTGGCGTATCGTCGAGAATCTTTCTATTGCCGAAGGGCTACCAATGCCACGAGTGTTTATAATGGATGATCCGGCGCCGAACGCCTTTGCGACCGGACGTGACCCACACCATGCGGTGGTGTGCGCAACCACAGGCATTCTCGACATACTTACCGACAGTGAGCTCGAAGGAGTTATGGCTCACGAGCTGGGTCATGTAAAGAACTATGACATCAGAGTTTCTATGGTGGCGTTTGCACTCACGGCGGTTGTTTCGCTGTTAGCGGATCTGCTGCTGCACATGACCTGGTTCCGTAGTCGCGAAAACAACAACCAACTCATCGTGATCCTGGGTATTATTGGGGCGATACTCGCACCCCTAGTCGCAACGTTGATTCAGCTGGCTATCTCACGTCGTCGTGAATACCTAGCCGACGCCACTGGTGCACTGACTACACGATATCCAGAGGGGCTTGCCAGCGCGTTAGAGAAAATTTCGCAAACTGGTAGCGCTACCAGACGCCAAAACACTGCTACGGCGCACTTATTCTTCGCTAACCCGCTGAAGGGTGGTAGTGTGGCTGGATTGTTCAGTACTCACCCGCCTATTCAGGATCGAATTGCTCGACTGCGCGGCATGGACGTAGGGAAATAGTCGTGGCGCGGCAGGCTGCCAAGCAACCAGCGAAAAGGACTTCCAAGAAGCCGGTGCCGCAGACCAAAGTTGGCGCCAAAACTAGCAATGTATTGGTGTTAAGTCGAAAATCTCTAGCTGTCATCGGCCGTAACTGGCGATTTTTCCTGTGGTTTATGGTCGTCTACGCTGCCTTAAACATTCTGTTGGTACACAATTTTGTGAGTGATGTCGGATCGCTGCGTGATCAAGTACAGCAACTTTTCGGCGGTACCAATCAGGCGCTCACGAACACCGGTACTTATGTTTTGCTAGTGGCCAACCAAAGCAGCGCCAGCGGTGCGGCAGGTGTCTATCAGTACATGTTAATGATCGTTGGTAGCTTGGCGTTAATTTGGGCGATCAGGCAATTCATGAGCGACAACCCACCCCAGTCACTACGGGTTCGTGACGCCTATTACGAGGGCCTGTATCCGCTGGCAACATTCGTGTTGGTGTTAGTTGTGCTTGCACTCGAGCTACTACCACTCATATTTGGTGGAACGGTTTACAGCCTGGTCGTGACAGGTGGCGTGGCGTCATCTGGTTTCGAACAGGTTTTCTGGGGTTTGGTTTTTCTCGGAGCAATCATGCTGTCCGGCTGGCTGATTCTGCGCTCGATTTTTGCACTGTATATTGTGACCCTGCCAGGAATGACCCCGATTGCGGCGCTGCAACATGCCGCCAGGGTGACGAGTGGCTACAAATTAAATATGGTTCGCAAATTTGTGTTTCTTTTCATGATTTTTGCAATTCTCAGCGCAATTGTGATGGTACCAGCAATCGCTTTTGTTCCAAACGCTGCCCAAACGGTGTTATTTACCCTAGGGCTGATCAGTTTACCGGTTGTGCACTCGTATCTCTATACCATGTATCGGGAGCAAGTCGGTGAGTAAGTCGTCAGCCGAACGCAGTGCTGAGCTCCGCGATTTACTGTCGGAATACAGCTACGCCTACCACGTCAATGACGACCCGGTTGTCAGCGACGCGGTGTACGATAGCTTGTTTGGTGAGCTCAAACAGCTCGAGGCCGAGCATCCCGAACTTGTCACGCCCGACAGCCCGACGCAGCGAGTCGGTAACGCTCTAAAAGACGGCTTTAAAAAGGTCGAACACAGTACTCGTATGTTGAGCCTGAATGATGTGTTTGACAGGGGTGAAGTAGAGGCGTGGGTGCAGCGCATGGACAAACTATTGCCCAGCACAAAGCACGAATTTTTTGCCGACATCAAAATGGACGGCTTGGCTTGTGCGTTGATGTATCAAGATGGTTTGTTCGTCCAGGCTGTGACGCGCGGCGACAGTTTTATTGGCGAAGATGTTACCAACAATGTACGCACCATCAAGAACGTACCGCTACGCCTGCGAAAAACCAAAGGGTTCGAGCGGTTTTTGCAGGGGCGAACCGAGATTCGGGGTGAGATTGTTATGCTCAAGAAAGATTTTGCCGCTCTCAACGAACGTCAGGAAAAAGAAGGTAAACCAGCCTTTGCAAATCCGCGTAACCTAGCCGCGGGCACGATTCGTCAGCTTGACCCCCAACTGGTAGCAGCGCGGCCGCTGACGTTTATTGCTTATGATTTGTACCGTGACGATGCTGGCGAAATACCCACTCACATGCATGCCTACGAAACAATCTCGGCGCTTGGTATTCGGCGCAACAGTGAAGCATCGATATTTGATAATCTTGACGGTGTCATGAAATTTGTCGATGAGTGGGATGAAAAACGCCACGATTTGCCGTTCAACACCGACGGTTTGGTGATAAAAGTGAATAATCGCGCTCAGTATGCCGAACTAGGTGTGGTCGGCAAGCAGCCGCGCGGTGCGGTCGCGTACAAGTATGCGGCCGAGCAAGCCACGACGGTGGTCAAGGACATAGTGCTGAGCATTGGCCGGACTGGTGCCGCGACGCCCGTAGCTGTGTTTGACCCGGTTGTTGTTGCTGGTACCACCGTGCAACATGCCAGCCTGCACAATGCAGACGAAATCAAACGCAAGGATATCCGTGTTGGCGACACCGTCGTCATTTTCAAGGCAGGTGACATTATTCCCCAAGTTCAATCTGTACTCAAAGAATTGCGTCCAAAATCTGCCAAGACGTTCCTGATGGAAAGCGAGCTGCAGCGCCAATATCCAGAGTTAGAGTTTGAACGCCCAGAGGGCGAGGCGGTGTACCGCGTCAAAGGTGCGACGGGTTCGCTGTTGCTGAAACAGGCACTGGCGCATTTTGCCAGTAAAGGTGCCCTGGATATCGATACGCTTGGCGAAAAGAACGTAGCAGCGCTGGTGGACGCCGGACTGGTCAAAGACATTGCAGATATTTATCAACTGACCA
This sequence comes from Candidatus Saccharimonadota bacterium, assembly GCA_020427965.1. Lineage (GTDB taxonomy): Bacteria > Patescibacteriota > Saccharimonadia > Saccharimonadales > UBA4665 > JAGQNT01. The sequence goes on from JAGQNT010000145.1 coordinate 6,088, forward strand.
AAGACCAGTTGTTGGCGCTTGAACGCTTCGCAGATATCTCGGCTCAAAAACTAATAGATGCAATCGCTGATAAAAAACAGCCGCCGCTATCGCGATTTGTCTATGGCCTGGGTATTCGTCATGTTGGTGCGCAGACAGCAATCGACCTCGCTAACAAGTTCCGTAAGTTGGACAACATCGGTGTTGCGAAACTAGATGAGCTTAAAGCGGTCGAGGGCGTCGGCGATATTGTGGCCGACTCGGTGTATTTGTGGTTTGACGAGGAAGATAACCAGGCGTTATTGGCTAAATTCCGAGGTTTTGGCGTTTGGCCGCAAGATGTTAAGTCGGTTGGCGGTAAGTTGTCTGGCCAAAATTTTGTAGTGACCGGCACGCTGGAAACCATGGGTCGCGATGTGGCTGCCGAAAAAATCCGCGCCCTCGGTGGTACCTTTCAATCTAGTCTTGGAAAAGACACGACCTACCTGGTGGTCGGCAAAAACGTTGGTGCGTCCAAGTTGGCTAAAGCTGAAAAATACGGCACCAAACAGCTCACCGAAGACGAATTTCTGGAGATGCTTTGATGAACAAGCAGCAGATTATCCTAAAAACTGCCGATTTCGTAAAGGATAAATTTAGCGGCGAGTCTACAGGTCACGACTGGTGGCATATGTACAGGGTTTGGCAATTGGCCAAGACTATCGCTAAAGATGAGCCAACTGCAGATGTGTTCGTTGTCGAAATAGCCGCACTACTACATGACATTGCTGACTGGAAGTTCCATGACGGCGACGAAGAAGCAGGTCCCAAGGCTGCCCGGCAGTGGCTAGAGCAGCAGAAGGTCGATGAAGCAATCATTGTGAATATCGAAGATATCATTCGCACTGTTTCGTTTAAGGGCGCGGGCGTGAAAAATAACATGAAAACTATCGAGGGTAAGATTATTCATGACGCTGACAAAATCGATGCAGTGGGTGCTATCGGTATTGCGCGCGCGTTCGCATACGGTGGTGCCAACCACAGGCCTATATACGATCCAGAGCAAAAGCCGACCATGCACACCGACTTTGAAGCATATAAAAACGGCGTTAGCCACACCATCAACCACTTTTACGAAAAGTTGTTACTCCTTAAAGATCGCATGTATACCAAAAAAGGTAAGGCAATCGCACAGCAGCGCCACGATTTCATGGAGCAGTACCTAGCGCAATTCTATAACGAATGGGACGGCCAACGGTGATAATAGCATCAGAAGTTGTGTTCATAACCGGCAATAAACACAAGGTCCGATACCTTGAACAGTGGCTTGGTATGCCAATACGACATCAGAAAATCGACTTGGACGAAGTGCAGTCGTTGGATCTCAAAGTTGTGACCGAACATAAAGCGCGCCAAGCCTACCATATCGTGCAAAAACCCGTACTCGTCGAGGATGTGGGCTTAACATTTAATGCGCTCGGTCGACTACCTGGGCCACTCATCAAGTGGTTTCTAGAAGAGTTAGATCTGCGGCAATTGTGCAACCTACTGTCAAAAGACGACGATCACTCAGCGGTAGCTTCGATTTTGTACGGACTGTACGACGGTAAGACCATGCACTATTTTGGCGCAGACATTTCGGGGACTATTACCGACAAGCCACGGGGTGATTTGGGGTTTGGCTGGAACGCGATTTTCGTGCCGGATGGCAGCGACAAGACCTACGCCCAGATGACAGACGAGGAGATCGTACCGTTCAGTCATCGTGCGGCTGCTATCGAGAAGTTACGCGCATTCTTGACAAAGTAGCCAGATCCATTATGCTAAAGCTAATCGTGCGCAACCGCGGCGCTTGCAAATAAAAACATCAAAACAAACATGCACCCGCCGCAGGGTGGGCGCGCACGAAAAATACCGGCTCATGAGCCGGTATTTTGTATAAGAACTAGGCAATTTTAGTAAGATTCTGCCTTTTTAAAAATATCTACAATTTGTCCCGGGTTTATGGAGCTGTCCCAGCTATCTTGGCATTCGTTGGCATTCACAAATTCGTAAACTTGTAGATTTCGGCCATCCGCCAACTTGACAGTGTGTGGTTTTTCACTGGGGTTATATGGGTGTTGTTTGTTCTCTATCTTCAGTCGCACCAAAATACCGCAGTTAAGAGTCAACTCTCGCTCAGGGTATTGATACGCCGTAGACGAAACATCTACTTCACCCGATTGTATGGGGTCACTGTCGTTGTAAGGATCATCTTCACCACGAATGCCATAGGTGATCGAACGTGCGAGCGATGAGAATGGCATTTTTATCCTTAGCTCCGGCATGTACACGTACTTTCCATCTTTGTCGGCCACAACATGATTAGTGTAGTTGCTGCTATACAGATCATGTCGGGCTAGTGAAATCCGTTCATCGAGCTTGCCGACTTGTTTCTGTAAGTTTTCAATTTGTGATGCCTGATGATGGGTTTTAGCACAGAGTAACACCAACACACCAAGCACAATCAGTGCGAACACGGCAAAAAACACGCGATTTCTAGTGATCAGCAACATTTTGGGCATGATTTTGACTCTTTTTACGTATTGTAGGCTCAATATACTTCTTGCCTTGCATTAGCACAATAGAAATTTGAAATTTTGCTATACTACAGCATAAGAGGAAATAAACATGATCAACTATTACTACAAGAGCCTACGCAGCGAAGAAGTCAAAGAGCTAGAGGACTATAAGCGTGGCGCTTGGGTATACGTGGAAGCACCGAGCGAACGCGAGGTTGCCGAACTCGTCGAGAAGTTCAAGCTAGATCAGAGCACTATCGAGGATGCGCTGGACGAAAACGAGATGCCACGTCTAGAAAAAGACGGCAGCACCAGCTACATCTTTGTCCGGTTTGCCATGACCAACGAAGACGGCGAACTGATGACCATGCCGCTGTTATTTGTCTTTGGCGAAGAGCTGTTGATGACCGTTTCGCTGGTTCGCTTGCCGCCGCTGTCTAATTTTATGTCTGGCAAGGTCGAATTCGCGACGACCCAGCGTGCCAAGCTGGTGCTGCAGATCCTTAATCAGATCTCCGACCACTACGACACCTACATTAGTGTTACCTCCAAGCAGATCAAGCGCATTCGCGCGCATTTGCGACAACACGACATCGGCAACCAGGATTTCATCGATTTTGTTGGTATCGAGGACGAGCTCAACGAGTTTTTGTCAGCGCTGATACCTACCAACGCCACTTTGCGACGTTTGTTACTAGGTCGCTACATGCCACTGTTTGAAGAGGATCAGGACATCGTCGAAGACCTGCTGCTCAACAATGAGCAGTCCATCGAGGCGTGTAATAGCAATATGAAATCCATCACCAACATTCGCGATGCCTACACGTCCATTAGTTCCAATAACCTAAACCGCACGATTAAAATCCTGACCATCGCCACGGTGATGATCGCCATCCCTAATCTGTTTTTCAGCATGTATGGCATGAATATTGACCTGCCGTTCCAGCACCACATTTGGGCGTTTACGGCACTGCTGAGCTTCAGTGTCATATTGCTAGTTGTCGTCGGCAGCTACGCTCGTCGCAAACGGATCTTCTAAGTTTCATCCGTATCTGTTAAAATATGGTCTGTCTTTTTGTTAGTCAATCGACCAAACCAGGGAGCGAAGTCGACCGTTTGGGCGATTGGGAGGACGACCGTAGCTACAAGTCGAAGCTTTTGCAGTAATCTGCAAAACGAGACAGAAGCGTACGGGAGGACGAGGGGATATAGCTCAGTTGATTAGAGCGCTACGCTGGCAGCGTAGAGGTCGAGGGTTTGAGTCCCTCTATCTCCACCATGAGCAGCCAAACTAACAGTTTGGCTGTTTTTCTTTATTGGCGGTACAATAGATATACCAATAGGGAGGAAAGATGACGTTATTGATTTGGCTCGTGATAATCGTAGTGGTATTTGTTTTGGCGGGCATCAAGGTGGTCAACCAATACGAGCGCGGCGTGGTATTGACGCTCGGTCGTTTTACCGGCATTCGAAACCCTGGTCTGCGTATTGTCGTGCCTGTCTTTCAGACTATGCGCAAGGTCGATGTCCGTTCCACGCCAATCGATGTGCCAAAACAAGAAGTCATCACCCGTGATAACGTCACTGTTAACATCGACGCAGTCGTCTATTTCCGAGTTGTTGATGCCCAGAAAGCCGTACTAGAAACGGTTAACTACGCATATGCGACCAGCCAGTTTGCGCAGGCAGCCCTTCGTGATGTGGCTGGTAATGCAGAGTTGGACGAACTCCTTAGTAAGCGCGAGGAAATGAGCACCCAGATCAAGGAAATTGTCGATGGCGAGACCGACAAGTGGGGCATTGACGTCGAAAACGTCAAACTGCAGAATATCGAATTGCCACAAGACATGAAGCGTGCCATGGCCAAGCAGGCGGAAGCCGAAAGGGAAAAGCGTGCCAAAATTATCGCAGCCGAGGGTGAGGCCCAGAGTGCAGCCAAGCTAGGCGAGGCCGCCGATGTCATCGCCGCGCACCCGATCGCCTTGCAGCTACGAAACCTCCAGGTATTGAATGAAATTGCCGTTGAAAAGAACAGTACTATTGTCTTTCCCAGTCAGTTCCTGGACACCATCAAGAGCGTCAAAGAATTTGTCGCCAAGGAGAAGTAGCCTATGGCAACCACCACTAACGACGACAAATGGAAGCTGACGTATTGGTACCCCAGCAATAATCATCCAGGCGAAGATACCAGCGAGTACATTATGCAGCGCCACGAGGCTGGCAAAGCGTGGGTGTTCGAGAGTGAGCCCAACAACGAGCGGTCCTACATGTTCGCGCGAATCTTGGACGACGGCGACAACTTGTATGCTGGCACCTGGTACGAAACCACATCACCAACTGGTGAGTTCAAGGGTGCACAGTACAGCGGAGCCGGGCAGTTATTGCTCAGTGATGCCGGCGACAAGCTGGAAGGCATGTGGGCAGGAGCCGGCTATGACCACGACAAAAAGGAAATGAAGGTCTACAGCGGCAAGTGGCTAATTGAGAAACTAAATTAGGGTAAATAACTTTTGGTAACCAAGTAAAAACCGGTCACAAGGACCGGTTTTTACTTGGTGGCTCCTCCCAGACTCGAACTGGGGACACAAGGCTCTTCAGGCCTCTGCTCTACCAACTGAGCTAAAGAGCCACGAAATTCGTGGTATTGGTACCGGGTTGTTAAAAGAGCCTTGTGTCCCCCGGGGACTCATTATTGATTTGTTCGGCTCCGCCGAAACGCTCTTCAGCCTCTTGCAATCACGAACTGAGCTAAAGAGCCACATTAACCCCATTATTCTAGGGTAAATTCCCATTTTGAGCAAGGTAACTACCATTACTCACCCCTGTGTTACAATCATCACAATGAGGCAAAGCGAAATTATTACACAAACTGACGGTGCTGGCGAATACGAAGTTGAGGTTTTCGACTGTGAAAATCCAAAGAGTGTCATCTTGTGTGTACATGGAAATGGCGTCCGTCGCTGGGATGGTGAGCGTTTTTTCTATGCGGTCGCGGATCACTACTCAGACAGAATCGTAATCCTGGTCGACCAAAATCAGACGTACATGGACGGATGTCAGTTAAATCCACTAGAGATAATGGTTAGTCGAGTACAGGGAATTGTTGATATGGCTACGAAAGATTACCCGAACATTCCCAAAATTGTCATGGGGCATTCCATGGGTTGCGGCATTGCCACCCAGCTGGATACCACTAGCGTCGATCGGATGGTTTTTGTAGCACCAGTGGCAGGGGATTTTATGGGGAAACAAATCAATCGCTATGGTCCGGAGGTTGAACAGGGTATGGTGGTAAAAACGAGTGACGGACTGACGAAGTTCCTCACCAAAGAGTACGTTGCCTCATTCAAGGGCATTGTTTGGGAAGATGAATACCGCAAATTCCTCCAGAAATATCACGAGGTGTATGTATTCGAATCTGGCGATGAAGAAATTGTTGGCGAGGAAAGATTGACGCACCGCGATATGCCCTTTGCCGAGTATACGATTATTCCCGGGGCCAAGCACAATCTAGCGGGCGAGCCACTTCACGCGTTATTTGGTCACACTGACACGCTAGTGTAGCACCAGGCTTGTTACGTAGCATGTTACGTAACAAGAACAGGGGTAGAACGTGCACAAGTTTTTACAAAAACACTGCTATGAGGTGATGTGAAAATTATTACTGATCAAACTTGTCAACCCTACAACTGTCTGGGGTAGGGTCCGTTTTCTAAATAACCTGGGTGTATGCTGAGAAAGTAACTTTTGTAAAAAAAGGAGGGATCTGTTTTGACATTAAAATATAATCGCTATACCTTGCGGCGAGGCTTCGAGAAGGTCAAAACCCGGACGGGTGTACTGTTGACTTCTCTGGCGCTGGCCGTCAGCGGCGGCAGTGGCTTGTCGCTCGCGTTGTTCAATAGTGCTAGTGCCGCCGGATCAACAGTAGTAGTCACTGGTAACACCGCTGGAGCCGAGAACAATCCAGGCTGGATGTTTAACCGTGACCCAGACAACCAATCGCCTTTTGTATTCAACACTGACGCAGCTAGTATTGGTACCGGCAGTGTGTACGTGGGACCCATTACTAACAGTATTGGGCCAGGGGGTAGCGACAAATTCATAGCAGAGAACTTTGTTTTATCGAATATGTCCGATGTAAGTTCTATTTCTTACGATTACAAAATTGGCACTGGTGGTTCGGCTTCGGACGCTAACCAGTTCTATATGAATGTATACGCAAACTTTGGCGAATCTTCACCAACTAAGTTCTACGATTGTAAGTACGATGTTGTACCAAGTGTTGGCTCTACATCCGATTTCACGACCGTAAGCTTTGACACTTCACAGGCTTATCCTGTGACAACGCGAGGAACTTCACCCTACACTTGTCCAGCGGTACCCGCGAATATGCAGGGAATGGGTAGTGGCGATGCTACCATTCGTGCTGTTGCGATTAATCTCGGTGATACAAGCACATCGGATACAGGCTTAGACGGCTACTTCGACAATGTCGTTGTTAACAAAGTGTCTGATGTTACGACATACGATTTTGAACCACTAGGTATGCCAACGCTTGTCGCACCTGCAAATAATTCCGTAGTAAAGGGAGCTAGTCTACTCAGCGACTGGACAGATGTCCCAGGTGCTGATCACTACTTCTATCAGAGTTGTAATGACTCAGCATGCGCAAGTGAGCGTTTCCACAGTGACTACAGCGCGAGTGAGAAAACCGCAACAAATGTTGCTGACGCAGTTTTCTGGTGGCACGTACGAGCCGTTAACTCCAATGGTGACATGGGCCCATGGAGCGACACCTGGAAAGTTACTGTAGATAACACCGCGCCTGACGTAGAGATCACGAACCCTGCCGATGGTGACACACTCTACGGAACGGTTGATGTCCGGGGGAGTGTTACAGATGCCAATCCTCATCACTACTACACGGTAGTTCGAGATAGTAGCAACAATAACGTGGCAGGTCCTGGTACCGTCATGGACACTAATTCGTTTACAGATCAGCATCTGTTCGATTTTGACACCACTGCCGTTCCAGATGGTGACTACACAATCCGTTTGGAGGCACGAGATGCAGCCGGCGGCACCATCAGCAGCGGCAACAAAGATTCTGGCTCTGTTGATGTCATCAATGTGACGGTCAACAACATTCCCGACAACAAGATGCAGTGTAAGAATGACGGTTGGCAGAACTTTGTCGATCCTTCGTTCCGTAACCAAGGTGACTGCGTTAGTTACGTCGAACACCACAACGGTGTTGGTCACGATGACGAACAGCACGAGGAGCACCACGAAAATCACAGCGAACGCAGCGAGAAGCGCAACGAACACAGCTTCTTCGTGTTTCAGTGGTTCAACTGGTTCCGACACTTCAACTTCAGCTTCTTCCACTTCTAGAATTGGCTGAGTTGTATTGAAAAGTGCAGGCCGAAAGGCCTGCACTTTCATTTTCACCGAAGTTTTGCTACAATTTTCCGAGTAGATTTACATTATGCGGGTTTAGCTCAGTTGTTTAGAGTGAGATATGCCGGCGGCATATTGCAAGGGAATCTTCTGATGGCAACTGGTTGCCAATCGCGAAGTTCCGGGGTCGCGGAACGTGACCATCCTTGCCAGGCCAAGGAGGCGCCCAATTCTACGCACTTTTCGGTATAATACGTATCACCAATTATGCGGGTTTAGCTCAGTTGTTTAGAGCGCATCCTTGCCAAGGATGAGGCCGCGGGTTAGAGTCCCGCAACCCGCACCAATTAGACCCAAACGATTTTAAAACAGTATACTTTCTAACATTTGAGCCTGAATAAGGCTCTTTTTGTTATAGTGTCGCTATGAGTAAGCATGAAATTATTGATGTACTAAACGAGGATGGCGAAGTTATTGATACTGTCTCACGAGAGCAGGCAGAACGAGACAATCATATAACTGAGAATGTTTTAGTATTTGTTTTTAACTCTCTTGGTAGAGTTTGGGTGCAGCTACGACCACAATCTAAGAACCACTATCCTGGCAAATGGGATATTTCTGCCTGTGGCGGCGTTTTAAGCGACGAAACAAACGAGCAAGCGGCTCACAGAGAGACACTTGAAGAAATGGGCATTGAAGTTGATTTGCATTACGTAGAAAGTTTCTTGAACGTCTTTCCTGGCGATAATGGCGAAAAAAGAAAGAGACTGTCGCACTTATACGTGGGGATTAGCGACAAACAGCCACAAATAAGTGACGAGGTTGATGAGTTTAAAGATTGGCTACCAGACGAACTACGAGCAGATGTCGTGTCAAATCCTAGTGCTTATATACCATCATTTATTGTTGAGCTTGATAAGGCAACTCAAGGCTATGAGCAACTAGCCCAGCAAATTACTGGACAACCCAAATAGTTTAGCCAAGTTTATTAGCTTCATGTCGTCTACCTTTTCAATCGCAGATGTTTGAAATGCGTCAACTATCTTGCACCAAATGGGAATTATCGGACGCTTCGGCGTCCTTTTTGTTTTGTGAGTGCTAAAATTGGAAGAGACACAACGTAATTACCGAGGGAGGAGAAATGGCTAAATACGTAGATGGTTTTGTACTGGTAGTACCAAAAGGAAAAGAGGCGGAATACCAAACAATGGCCGAAATGGGGCGTGATGCGTGGATGAAGCATGGTGCCCTGCAATATTTTGAATGCCGCGGTGACGACCTAAAGCAACAAGAAATGGGCGATGAAAAGTCACGTGCCTTTGCGGAGATGACTGGCGCTGGTGCTGACGACAACGTCTGGTTTTCGTTTATTGTGTTTGAATCAAAAGAACACCGTGACGAAGTAAACAAAAAGGTCATGGCAGAAATGGCCGACATGCCGATAACACAACCTGATTTTGAAATGCCAACCGACATGAAAAAAATGGCCTATGGCGGCTTCGAAGCGGTTGTCGAAGGGTAGGCCATGGCCGACACGTCCGTAGCCGAGCAGATAGACGACATTATCAAACTCCACCCAAATTGGCAGGGTGAGCTGATCAAAAACCTCCGTGCGGTCATAACGAGTGCCAGCCCCGAAATATCTGAGGAAGTAAAATGGCGCATGAAAAGCCGGCCCGAGGGTCTGCCCGTATGGTCTGCATCTGGCAATATCGTCTGTTACGTCGAAACATTTAAAAACGACAGCAAACTAGTATTTTTTTACGGCTCAAAGCTGAAAGATCCCAAGAAGCTGTTTAATGCCCGCCTGAACAGTTCCGTCCGGGCTATCCAATTTAATGAAGGTGACACCATCGACAAAGCTGGCATTAAAGCCCTAGTTATCGAAGCGGTGGAATTCAACCGGAGTAAATAATGAACAACGATAAAATCCACAGCATGAAAGTTGCCGGTGTGTACCCGCTGTATGTGGCAAAAGCCGAACGTAAGGGCCGTACCGCCGCTGAAGTAGACGAAATTATCCTGTGGCTGACGGGTTACGATGAAGAATCGTTGAAGGGTGCCATCAAAAGTGACGTAGATTTTAAGACTTTTTTTAACGATGCGCCAAAACTAAACCCATCCAGGAAGCTGATTACCGGTGTGATTTGTGGAGTGCGCGTCGAAGATATCGAAGACCCGATCACCCAAGAGGTCCGCTACCTAGACAAACTTATCGACGAGCTGGCCAAAGGCAAGGCCATGGATAAAATTTTGCGTAGCTAAACTTATTCCTAGCAAAACCGCAGCAACGAGCTTAGATCTTCGATTGCTTCATTAGGGAAGTGTGATATTGGTTCCGCCTCCGATTTTTGTCGGATTGTTTCGCCTATCCCAAATACGTATGGTACCAGCAAGTCGAATCGTCGGCTCATGCCGGGGCGGTGTAAAATCTCGTCGATGATAACTGCCGGGTTTACAGACAAAGTCGGTGGGTCGTCAATAAATCGAATCATTTCGTCATTTCTATTCGCCGTATAAAACGAAGGATCGATTGCTGCCAGATAAGCTTCCGTTAGTGCGAGGGCTCTTTTCATCTCTGGAGCCATGAACTGTTTCTTTTTGAGGTTTATCGTCTGTTCTTTAAGTACCTTTTTGTATTTTTGGACATCAAAGGACAAAGTATATTTGAAGGCACGTGGTACACCAACCATTTCGGTTCGCAGCAGTGTGTGCAAGTCTTTGGCAGGACATGATTGTGTATCAAAAAGATCTAACTTCCGATTTGGGATGACTACACGGCGATGAGACTCGTCCTTGAGCCCCCAATTTGATTCTAAAAATTCTTGCACGTATTGCTCGGTGAGCATCCTAGAGTCAGTTATAGAAGCTTGGAGCGCCATGCCCGCAGCGGCAATTCCAAAAAATATGCCTTTTGCATCAACTCCCTCCGCCGCAGTATACAGAAAAGGTAGAACCTCAGAGCTAGTTAGGTTTGCGGCGAGTTCATGGGCTAGGTGTTTGCGTCGCCTCATTCCTGAAATCATATCGATCTCTCTAGGGTCGTACGCTTCATTCCAGTCTATTACTAAATCACCGTCACTGTCCTGGTAAGAATAGAAAATTGGGTCAAAATCGTTAGACGGCAAAATAGGAATAAACTGGTAATCACTTTGTTTCTCTGACATTAGGTATGTATCTTAGAGAGAAAGAGTTTTCAAGTCAATATAAACAAGATATGTCAATTTTTTGGCAATTGCCAACTTACGGCTCAGACCAGTCGTGGATAGACACGCTGACATTTCATAAGAGGGAACTATTGTAATGATCCGATATTATTGACGATGTCGTTGACAGCATTGACGTAAGACTGGTCGGAGACATCTTGGTAGTAGCGGCTGTAATCGTGGTGCGCTCGGGTGCTCGTGAGTTTGAGTTTAATCAGGTATGGTCCCGAGTAGAATGTCACAAATTTAGGGCTATCAAGCGTTGATGAGGGGTCGGATATCTTCTTTTCTGAAATCAGTGCCAGGGCGGCCTCTGTTTTTACTTTGTGTACGGTGTAGCCGTCGGCGCCCTTTATGGGCGAATCGAACCTTGCTTTGTATTCATCTGTTAGTGGGATAGTTTGGTTGCTGTAGATGATGTCCAGGTAGGCGTAGTCGCTGTCTGTACTATTGCCGCCAATCTTGAGTGCGTAGCGAGTACACGAGCCAGTTACGTACTTGTCACCACTGGATAGCGTCCAGAGTTTTGGCCCGGGCACTTCCTGGCGCGCGGTCGCGTCGTCACTCCTGCCAAATCCCAACTTGAATGTATCCTGCGTCATGAACTCGCATGGTGCCAACACTTGTGTTTTGCCGAGTGTACTACCGACATACACATCTCCCGTGAGCATGTCTTGACTCAGCTTGTCGTCTTGCCAGTTGCTATCGATGGTATCAAACGCGGTTTTGAACTTGCCGCTCATGGCCAGTAGCTTAGTGGCGGTGAAATCTTTTTTGAATACGTTGTACGTCAGGGTTACCAGAACTGGCCCGTATTGTTTGACGAATTTTGAACGGTACGGCACAAAAACAATATCATCTCCGAGCCGTTTGGTAAGTAGACCGGCTTCTTTCTTTTCGATACTGGCGATACCCTCGCGGATAATCTGTTCAAAGGCATCATCGGAAGCACTATAGTCAATGGCGCCATCGGAAGATTGTGTGGTCGGTTTTGTTAACGATTTGCGGTAATCGCCAGACGTTACATCCAGCGGAAATTTCCAACGCTCGTGTGCCTGGTTAGTGTTGGGGTAATACCGAGCCTCGACCGTCAACGTGCCCTGATCGAGATAATATTTGCACTGGGTAGCAATGTCTCGATCGTTAGTGGCAGAACGTTGTAGATATTGCTGTTCCGCGCCCGTCGTGCTGGTCTGCTTGCCAAAAATATTCTGTGCCTGGGCCGGCGACAGTAGGTTGCAAGGATCCTTGTAATCACGATCATTGACCGTTAGTCGTTCTTTTTGCGATAGAAATGGTAAGCTTCCTGGCGCCCGCAGAAAAACAAAGAAGCCACCAATCGCGGTAATTATTAGGGCAATGATGGCAAATAATACTATTCGTTGCTTGGTTATCGTTACTCGAAACATAGAAACAAGTATAACCTATAGACGCACCTGTAAATGGACTAGTCAGATGTTTGTTATGATAGTTCTATGAAAAAGCAAGAAATAATTGATAAGGTGAAAAGCCTGGGCCTGCCGGAGGGTGAGTATATTGTGTTTGGTAGCTGTCCGCTAGCCGCTGCGGGCATCCGAGAAGCTGGCGATATTGATATGTTGGTGTCTGACAAATTGATGACAGAACTCGCTGAACGCGGTTGGCAAGAAGTTGACAAAGGCAAATACAACAAACCACTTACTCACGAGGAATTCGAAGCTCACAGTAGTTGGCGCTTCAGTGCTTACAACCCATCACTAGCACACTTGCTGCAAAATGCTGATCACTTCGATGGCATCCCGTTTGCCTCTCTGTCAGAAGTGAGAAAATGGAAAGCTGCTTCCGGTAGACCAAAAGACTTACGAGATATTGCACTCATTGATGCCCACCTTTCCAAGTAGTTTCGCAAGAGGGAATTAAGGTGGCTTGGCCTTGCGGTGTTGGTTATGGTTGCATCAGCGGCCGATAGGCATATACTTAGAACCAAATTTTAGGGAGGTTCAATGACGGCAGGTTTTGAATTCACAGAAGACAACCCAGGCAGGCTTTGCCAAGCAGTCGGTACAGCGAATGCACTCGGCCAGGATCCCACCAAAGTTGAGGATGGTGTTTGGACGGTGGTCGGTAATGAGGGTGACAGCCAGTGTTACGTAGGAGTCGAAAGTAAAGTCCAAGCAATTATGGGTGCTATGAGTGATCGGGTCAATACGGCCAATCTACCGGTGCGTCTCATCGCGGCAAACGTCGCGGGCGGCGTGTCGGACGGTCAGCTCAACGGCACCGATCGCATGCGCTTTTCGCTGACTGGGCGAGAAGTGACGCAAGACGGCGTCAATATTCATATCAGTGGTAGTGATGCCAAAGGTATCATTGCTGTGGTGGCATGTGATAAACCGCCGGTTGGCACATTGGCGGCGTTGTTGGAGCACAATCAACCTGCAATTATAATGTCGGATGGATCAATACGTCCAGGCACCGACCCGGAAACGGGTGAGCGGATTGATATCGTTAGCTGTTTTCAGGCGGCAGGTGATCCAGATGCGGCCTATCGAACACGCTTGGCTATGAATGCTTGCCCTGGCTACGGTAGCTGCGGCGGCATGTTTACATACAACACTATGCAATCGTTTATTGCTGCCATTGGCATGGAGCCAATCCACATGGTGTCACCGGCCTCTGAAGACAGCAGACGGACAGAGTCTTTTCCGGGCGAATTGGTCGATTTCCTCGAAAATGCCGTCAATATGAATATCAGGCCTCGTGACATCGTCACTCCGGCTGCATTGCGAAATGGCATGGTCGTGGCCATGGCTATGGGTGGATCGACCAACGTGGTACTCCACGCACCAGAGATTGCCCGTGCGGCAGGTTACAGTTTCTGGGATGAGGTCATGAGCCAGGAGGAATTTAACGAACTTTCTCGCAAGCTACCAGTACTGGTCAACGCGCGTCCATTCGGCGCTTACTCGATGGTTGATATCGACGAAAAGGGTGGCGTGCAGGTGATCATGAAAGAGTTGCTAGACCATGGGTATTTGGATGGTAGTTGCATGACCTGTACGGGTGAGACGCTTGCAGAACAGATCAGAGAATTAGAACCGGTGGCGCCTGATGGCGACGTTATACGCAGCATTGAGTCTCCCTTTAAGGAGACTGGTGGCCTGCGACTGCTGAAAGGTAACATCGCGCCGCAAGGTGGCGCAGTTATCAAGCTTGCTGGTGTTGAGGGTGGCGTTGAAAACAACCAGTTCGTGGGGCAAGCTCGTGTATTTAATAGTGAGGCTGATTTACTGGAAGCATTATCGAATGACGCAGACGGTTTTAACGACAAAGACATGGTAGTGATCCGCTACGAGGGTCCACGCGGTGCACCTGGTATGCCAGAGATGCTTGACCCGACCTCTCGCATCTCGGCTATCTGTCGCCGACGCGGAATTACGGTGGCACTCATGACTGACGCTCGTTTTTCTGGCGGGTCGGTTGGGCTAGTCATTGGCCACGTCAGTCCAGAGGCATCACAAGGCGGGCCTATTGCACTAATCGAGGATGGTGATACGATTCGCGTTAACCTGGACACAGATTCAATTAACTGTGATGAGTTGGCTAATCCGGCAGTATTTACCGAGCGATCTGACAGATGGGAATTCGAGAGGTCAGCGAACGATGGCATACACCCCAATGTGCGCTATGTCGGAAACAGATTATTACGTCGAATGCGTGGCTATGCTGCAACTGCGCTAGAGGGTGCTGGTATCTCGGAAATGGGCGAAGGCTAATCCCTGTAACCTACTCTGCTGAGCTGACGGGACGGATCATACCAAGTAGAGCGTACATCTGGATATGATGGGCTTGAAATGGTGCCCATCTAAGCACTTCATCGTGCCTGCCCGCATCAAGAAATGCATGAAGTGCGTCGATGCCGGTTACGGCAAACATCTCTCTTGTAGGAAAATGGGTAGCTTCAAAAATTTCGCTTCTATGGAGGGCAAGATCACCAAGCAAGTTTTCTCTAACTGGTACGGTCAGCCCGCATAAATGAGACTGAATGATATTTGGTTGTGTATCTTTTAGATTTGCCAATACATCAAACGCAAACACAACTGGCCCAGCTATGGCAGTTTGACTTTTTTCGGCAATGGGCGAGAGCATGGCAATTCAGTAGTATCCAATTGTAATCTTATGAAACTATATCACTTATATCATAAAAAGCAAATATTTACAGAGAATTTGCTATAATAATGCCTAATATGAGTCGTGTACGTTCCGTCAGTCATGCAGGAGTAAAACTGATATTAAACGTCCTGCTGGTGTTGGTTTTTATTGATATATTTGTGTTTCTGATTGCTCAGATTGCCGATGGGCGCGCTATTTTGTGGCCATTGGTCGGGCTGTGGCTACTCGCTGCCTATATTATTTTGCCGCGGATACATCGCTTTCTGACTAAAATTTATATACCGAACTACTTTGTCGGACGCACTAGGACGGGGGATGGGTTTTATGGTGACCCCGTCAATCTTGCGTTGATTGGTAGCGAAGAGCAACTTCATCAAGCTATGACAGCTGCGGGGTGGGCGAGAGCGGATGACCTGAGTCTACAATCATCTCTCAAAATGACCTACACATCACTCAGGAAAAAAAGCTACCCCGAGGCTCCAGTGAGCTCGCTGTATCTGTTTAGTGAAAAACAAGACTTTGCTTATCAAAAAGAAGTGAATGGCAATCCCCGGGTACGTCACCATGTACGTTTTTGGCAAACACCAGAGGACTGGTGGTTGCCGGGCGGGCACGAGGTCGACTGGCTTGGAGCCGCCACGTTCGATCGACGGGTCGGCCTGTCACTGTACACCGGACAAATTACCCACAAAATAGACGATAACACTGACGAAGAACGTGACCATGTGGTTAAAACCATGAAAAATACCAAGCACGTTAAAGATGTCGAAGTGGTTGAACACTTCACGACTGCGTTTCGCAGTCGCAATGGCGGTGGGGACCGCATCGAAACCGACGGCTCATTACCATTTATCTACCTAAAGTGATTAAGGTTGAGAGATAAATCTTACCGTTACTGGAAAGCGGATTTAAAGCGGATTTAAATCCGCTTTCGTGATATGATAGAAAAATAACAGAGGAGAATAGCATGGGAGCACGAAAGACTGACGAACAACATGTTCGTAACATAACCAAAAATTCGAGTGGTACATACTCGGTAACTATCCCGATTGAGTTTATTCGGGAACTGTATTGGCAAAAGGGTCAGCAGGTAACATTTCGGCTGCGCGGCAACAGGCTCATCATCCAAGACTGGGATAGTTAGAATATTTAGACTTGGATTTGGTATACTACAGGGGTACTTTTTTGATGTGGCGCGGTGGCGGAGTAGTTACGCAGTGGTCTGCAAAACCATGTACACGGGTGCAAATCCCGTCCGTGCCTCCAAATATGAAAGACGCTTCGCTCGTGACTACATACTAGCCCACCGGGCTAGTATGGGTGCAAATCCGGTCCGTGCCTCCAAATACATAACTCCAATTCGGAGTTATTTTTGTTTCAGTACGTCGAGCAATTCAGGAAAAGTTGCCTGCCAGAAGTGACCACGATCAGTAAAAACATGGCTCCGTGCCTGAGGTAAATCACTTTCAAACTTTGCAAGCTCGTGAAAGGCCACAATTGGATCGTCCTGACTATGCCATAAGTGAGTTTCATTGGCGCTTTTGGCCACGTTTGTTGCGGATTCTATCAAGAAGCTACCACAATCCTCATTGCTATTATCGTCATAACCACCCGCAACCAGGTGTAGTTGTGCAACGGGGTTGTCAAAACGATTAGTCTGTAGATATTTCGCAAGAAACATTGCGCCCAGGCTGTGGCCGACTAGTCGAACATCGTCTTCCAAAAACGGCAAGATTTTTTCAAACCAAATGACCCATTCATCGTACACAGCGTTGTCTCTATTGGGCATGTGTGGCAATAGGATGTCTGCGTCAGGCATTTCATCAATGAGCCAAAGTTTCCAACTGGGCGAGTAGAGCAATCGCTCGTATTTTAGCTCTGCTGCCTTCAGCTCTTGTAGATATTTTTGTCGCGAACTGTAACTATTGCCGCCATGAATCACTAAAACTTGCTTCATAACTTTAGTATACTGGATGTAATTGGAGGCGATATGAACAAGACACAATTAGCGGGTGGTGTGCTGTTAAATCAAAACGGTGACATCCTGCTATTACATCGTAATACCGAGGAGTTTGATCATTGGGAAGTGCCAGGTGGCAAGATTGATGCTGGTGAAACTGCTCAAATTACTGCTGGGCGTGAGCTGAAAGAAGAGTTGGATGTTGAGGTTGAGGTAGGTGATGCAATCGCCACTGCCGAATTCGAAGATCATGGACGGATGTTTGTCTCAACGTGGTTTCGCGTAACCACCAGCCAGCAGCCGAGAGTAGCCGAGCCCGAAACGTTCAGCGAGTGTCAATACGTGTCCTTGGCAGATCTTGAAACTGGTCAATTGCCTTTGTCCGTGGGCGTACAAACACTGTTAGGGTTGGTCAAAAGCGGTCACGTATCGTTATAACCAGACAAAAAGACTACCAACTAGGAAATATGTGCTAGAATCCGCCCATGCCAAATAAACGATCCTGGACAGACGAAGCGTTGAAGCAGGCAGTAAGAGAGAGTAGCAGTTATCGTCAGGTAATTTACAAGCTGCATCTTATCCCCGCCGGCGGTAATTATGTCCAAGTACAGGCAAGAGTTCGAGACCTGCGGCTAGACACATCGCATTTTACTGGCTCCCGCTGGAATGCTGGCAAAACTTACCACACAAACAAGCGCCCTGCCCTAGAGACGCTGCTTAGAGTAAATTCGTCTGTACAAAGTTATAAACTCAAAAGACGACTTTTCGAGGAAGGGTTCAAGAGTCCATTTTGTGAACTGTGTGGGTGGGCTGAAATGTCAGCCGATGGCAGAGTTCCGGTGGAATTAGATCATATCAACGGTGTACACACAGACAATAGACTTACAAACTTACGCATACTTTGTCCAAACTGCCATAGCCTTCAACCCACACATCGTGGTAAAAATAAGAGGGTAAAATTAAGAGATTAACATAGAAGTCTAAGCGCGCGGGTGTTGGAATTGGTAGACAAGAGACACTTAAAATGTCTTGCCCACAAGGCGTGCGGGTTCGATTCCCGCCCCGCGCACCAACTAAAAGGCTGACCGTATGGTCGGCTTTTTAGTTTGTTCTGGCTACCTCTTGAACTGTTACAATACTAATCATGTCGACAAAAGTGCAATTGGGAATGTCCATACGGTTTATTGTTATTGGTATAACTGTCACAATGATCCTCACTTCTTTTTGGTGGACGCAAGCGTACCAAAGCCCACAACGGGCATTTCGTGACATGTTGGTCAATAATCTGACGACCACGAGTGTCACTAAGAGCGAACTGAGCTCTAACGATACTCGTAACATTTTGCAACATGTCACGATTAGCTTGGGCGCGGTCAGTGCCGCCCGCTGGCTTGTCACCCTCCAAAGCGGCAATACCAGTGTTACGACGGAAAGTATCGGCACGCCGTCCAGTGGCTACCTACGATATCTAGAAATTCAGGACACCAACAAGTCACACAATTACGCGCCAATTATTAATGTTTGGTCAAAGGGTGACTCGAACACGTCGCTAGGATTACTATTCAGCCAGGCACTGCTGGATGTAAACAGCGCACCCGTCCCTCCAATTGGTAATCCAAGCAAAGAAATTCGAGATGAAATATTGGACTATATCGACAGTGAAGCTGTTTTTACGCCAGATTATAGTAACGTCAAAACAGGGACTGTCAATGGTCGCAAGGTGTACGCCCTGAATGTAGAGGTCAAGTTGGCGCCGTATCTGCGCATGATGCAGGCATTTGCCGAGGCATATGGGTTGTCGGCACTCCAGGATATTGACCCGACGCAGTATCAAGCAGTGCCGGCTGCAAAGGTGTCGATTGCTATTGATAAACTGTCCCACACGATGGTGCGCGTTCAGTACTCGGCGGCAAATTTCGTGGAGACGTATAGCGACTACGGATTGACACAGCCCCTTACTGTACCGACGGCTCAACTGAAAGTCTCTGAGCTACAAAAACGATTCGACAGCATACAGCAGTAGCTCTTTCGATGTATACTGTTCGGTAAGAATATGCGACGTTTAGCTGCTGACATTGTTGCCCTGTATGGCCGGACGGCACCGGCTCGTTTGATTGGACTGTATCACGAAACGGGCGGTCCCTTCAGCTTCCTGGGTCGCTACTGGACCACGCAACATTTTTCAAAAGTGCCGCAACACTGGCACGCGAGCTATGCTTCTACGTATCGTTTGATGGGAGCGGGTATGCTGGCCCAGGTGATTTACGGCTTAGTTTTGATATATCTCGGCAGTTTCCAGGATACTGCCGGTGCGATCTACCTTGGCGTAGCGGTGATCGTTTCGTATCCGCTCGTCTGGGCGCACATTTTGTTTATGCTAGCCTTTGTCTGGACACTACTGCACCCCAAGCGGTGGGGCAAAGCTATACTTTGTATAGTATTAGAACGACAGGTGAAGAAACTGCGCCGTAAGAACAAATTCACCATCGTGGCGGTGGCAGGCAGCGTCGGCAAGACTTCGACCAAGCTAGCGATCGCCAAAACGCTGGCTGCCAGTAAGCGGGTGCGCTATCAAGAAGGCAATTACAACGACCGTTTGACAGTGCCGCTGGTGCTTTTTAATGCCGCGCAACCCGCTATCTTTAACGTATGGGCATGGCTAAAAATTCTGGCCCACAATCATCAAAAGCTCAAACAACCGTATCCGTTTGATATCGCGGTGGTTGAGCTGGGCACGGACGGCCCGGGACAGATGCGCCGCTTTGCCTACCTAAAGCCTGAGCTAGGCGTTCTCACCGGTGTGACAGACGAGCACATGGAGCAATTTGGCAATCTCGATAATGTAGCCAAAGAAGAGTTAACAATTTTTAATTACTGCAGACAAGTGCTTGTGAACGTCGCGGATACACCCAGGAAATACCTTAAGGATCGTATTTTCACCAGTTATGACACTGCTGACCAAGCCGATTACTCCGTAAAAGTTTCTGGAGCAGTGACGGTAAAAGGCCAGAAATTATCGATGAATCTGGCGGGTAAATCGCTCACTTTCACCGGCAGGCTTTTGGGACAACAAGGAGCCAAAATCACTCTGGCTGCTGCGGCAATCTCACATATATTGGGCATGGACAACAAAGAGCTAAAGGCAGCCCTGACGGCGCTTGAGCCGGTTGCCGGGCGTCTACAGCGGCTAAAGGGTAGCAAGAATACAATCATTCTGGACGATACGTATAATGCAAGCCCAACGGCCGTCAAGGCAGCACTGGACGTCTTATACCAACTAAAGGGTGGCCCACGAATCGCGATATTGGGGGGAATGAACGAGCTTGGCGATACATCGAAGGCATCTCACAAGGAGATTGGGTCGTACTGTGATGCAAAGAAATTAAAGCTGGTGGTGACCATTGGCGCTGAGGCAAAACAATACCTAGCTCCAGCCGCTAAAAAAGCCGGTTGTACCGTGAAGTCATTCTTGGATCCGCGCGAAGCTGGTGAGTACGTCAAGGCCAATCTGAAGCCAAAATCAATTATTCTAGGCAAGGGTTCTCAAAATGGTGTCTTCGCCGAAGAGGCAGTTAAAGTACTGTTAGCAAACCCCAAGGATGCCGACAAACTAGTACGCCAGAGTCGCTACTGGATGCAGATCAAGCACTCGCAGTTTGGTTGGTAAGTGCCGACTGGACTAATTGGCTGCACAATGTAGGCATGTTGATGCCAGCCACAGCAGCCGCCTTGGGAAACAAACTCTGGTCAGTCATGCCGGGAAGGGTGTTGGTCTCTAGCACGGTCAGCGAGCCGTCCGCACTTACGATCATGTCCGTTCTGGAGTAGCCACCACAACCACAAAGTGTGTGAATTTGGACCGCCATATCACGGGCATGTCGCTGTACGTCTTCGTTGACATGTAGTGGTGGACATAGTTCCTGAGATTGACCGTTGTATTTGTTGTCGTAGTCGAATTCGCCACTTTCAGGGGGGATAATTTCGATAACAGGTAGCGCACCATCACCCAGTACCGGTACGGTAATTTCTACACCGGCAACTAAATTCTCGAGAAGCATTTTTGAGTGATTGGCAAACATTTGTTCTACTGTCTGACGGTCAAGTGTATTTGGATCACGCTGAATCAGTGTGTCGATGCTGGAACCGCCATCGTATGGCTTTAAAACGAAGGGTTGCTTGACTAAGTCGGATTGCCAGAACGACTCAAGGTCGACTAGTTCGCCTCGGGCTACGCGAAAACCAGCCTCCAGGAGCTTTTCACGGTAGCGCCACTTGTCAAAACAGAGTTCCGACGAGACAGTATTTGATCCAACGTAAGGTATGCCGATTGCATCAAGCTGCGCTTGCATGACGCCGTCCTCGCCTCCGGTGCCATGGAGTACCGAAAAGACTATATCGTAACCTCGCGTGGCCGTAGCGAGGTCAAAATCTTGGTTCCCTGGATCTGCCACTCCCACTTCATGGCCGGCCAACTCTAAAGCGTTTTTTACTGAACTTCCAGATCGTAGAGAGACCTCGCGTTCACTTGAGGTCCCGCCCTGAAGAATTAATACTTTTGTCATCCCAATAGTATATCAAGCTAATGGTATACTAGAACGGCAATGGGGAGATTACGTCAAGCGTTACTGATGTTACGCTCGGTTCAGTTCCTGGCCGTGTTAGTGACGGTCGGGCTGATCTATAGCTCGATCCGGCCTGATGTTGCGCTCCCGACGATCGCAACTGCGCAGGCGCTCAGCTTCCTACAACCAGCGGATGAGGGTTCAAAGCCAACAATCTCAATTAATGAGCCTGGTCTGCCCGCACTGAAAAAAACCGGCCAAACCAAAGGTGCGCATACCAATACACCGGCCCAGCCAACGAAACCCAACTGTCAAAAGCAGCCATGTATTGCACTGACGTTCGATGACGGCCCCGACGAGCGCTATACCCCAAAAGTACTGGATATTCTTGAGGATGAGCATGTTACCGCCAGCTTCTTCTTAATTGGCCGTAACATTCATGGCAATGAAAAGATAGTACAGCGCATGGTGCGTGATGGGTTTGAGGTCGGTAATCACAGTTGGAATCACCCAGACTTCAAGAAATTAAAAGCGAGCCATATTCGCGAAGAAGTACTGGCCACACAGGCAGCAATTGTTGAGGCTGGTGCGCCGCTACCAACACTATTTCGTCCACCGTACGGCTCTGTTGATAAACGGGTCGAAAAAGTCATCAATCTACAGGTGGTGCTCTGGAACGAAGATCCGGAGGATTGGAATACCAATAACGCCAAAAAGCTAACCAAGGGCATTGTGAAAACCGCCAAAGCAGGAGGTGTCGTCGATATGCACGACATACACAAGGTTACAGTCAGTGCGCTGCGTCCCGCCATCCACAAACTCCGTGACAAAGGCTTTCAGTTTGTGACCGTGTCCGAGCTGATGGATGCTCAAAAGCAAGCCCAAAAAGAAGATACGCCGTTCTTTGGCCTCTACAAACCCTAGGTTTGGGCTGACAGTGAGAACTGTTGCTCGAAATGTTGACACAGGATATTGCGTACATCGTGCAGGAAATCTAGTTCCTTTTCAGGGAACATATCCATAAAGCGTTGCCTAAGCATGTCATGCGTATCAGTTAGCTGGTCAATGGTGGTGACGGAGTAGTCCTCTTCCATGACTTTTCTACCCGGCCCAGCGATATCCACAATGACAGGTAGAATTTTATCTACCAACCGCACAAAACGTGCCTCTGGTTCAACCTGTTCTTCGTACCGCAAAAATAACTGTCGCGTGTATGTTGGAAGGATCTCTGCAACGCGGTCGAGCGCAGAATACTCAGCCGCTGCCTTTACAGCTAGTGTCTCATCGTCGATCGTAAACGTCGCGACGTCGTCAGTTTCCAACTCGACCAGGTCATGCACATTCGCAAACTGTGCAACCAGCCCGGGATCAAGATTGGCAAAATAACTACCTGCCAGTTCACTGGCGACTAACGAAAGCATGAAACTATGCTCAGCATCGTTCTCGCGACTTGTCTCGTCATAGCGCGGGACGCGTTCAACGCGCGCAAAAGCCATGGATAAATAGCCCAATTGGAAGGCGACCCTGGCTGCTTCTTCGTGAAATGGCAGTACAGCAAACTGCTCAAATGTGTCAATTTGATCTAGTGACTTGATCATCGCATGAATCCTTTCATTTTTGAAATAACAGATACAAAACGATGATACTAATGTGGTTATATGATTTATAGAAAGTACAAATTGACTCAAATTGATTTATACTAACGACATGCATTTTATCCAGTCACACATATTGCAAGTCCTGACCTATCAACGCTACGCGCGGTTTAGTGAAATGAAACCGGCCCGTGTAGATTCGAACGTCTATAGCTACCACCTGAAGACATTGCAAAAGGATGGGTACGTGCATAAATCCGAACGGGGATATACCCTATCTGCAAAAGGTCTCAGTTATGTTGATGCACTCAGTGCCGACCATCGCAAGGCACGAAAACAACCAAAAGCAATCGCCATATTTGGCCTCCAGAATACCAAGGGAGCATGGTTGGTTGTAGAGCGGCTTACCCAGCCATACATCGGTCAGTTTATGTTACCGAGTGGCAAACAGCATTTTGGCGAATCACCCGAAGAGCATATCCGCAGAGAATTGCGCGAACAACTAGGAACAGTACCAGACGTCCGCCGCTGCGGTTACTCTGACGTTCGTATTCACAAAGATGGAGAGGTGATTACGCACATCTGTGGTCATGTCTATTCGGGAAAGTTCAACGGACCACTGCCAGATGGTAACAAGAAGTTTCGCTACGTGTTCCTCGACAAAGGCCATCGTAATCTAGTGGCGCGCACCACAGACTTGATCGAGGCTATAGAAACATCCAGCGAGCCGTTTTTCCGATCATTCGATGCCGAAGCTGGCGAATAGACCCGCCTCTGTTATACTAGTAGCGATGCAGAGATATAATCCAAAAGAAATCGAACCAAAGTGGCAAAACATTTGGGATGAATCTGGTACCTACACCGCTGATTTACAGTCCAATAAGCCCAAATACATCGCCATGAGCATGTTTAATTACCCAAGTGGGGCTGGTATTCACATTGGCCATGCCATGAATTACACCATTTCTGATGTAAAAGCGCGGTTCAAGCGGCAGCAAGGCTTTGAAAGTTATCACCCAGTTGGCTGGGACGCCTTTGGATTGCCAGCAGAAAACTACGCCATCAAGGCAGGTGTGTCGCCGCAAGAATCGATGGCGACAATTATTCCGAGCTATCACAAGCAGTACAAAGCCATGGGCTGGAGCAACGACTGGGAAAAAGAAATCTCAACTCACCTGCCCGAATACTACAAGTGGACGCAGTGGATTTTCTGGAAGATGCACGAGCAAGGCCTGGCTTACCAGGACGCGCGCATGCAGTGGTGGTGCACCAAATGTCAGACAGTGCTCGCCAACGAGCAAGTGATTGACGGCAAATGTTGGCGACACGACGGAGCAGACGATCCAATAGTCGAGAAAAAAGAAGTCAAACAATGGTTTTTCAAAATCACCGACTATGCAGATGAGCTCTTGGAATCAATCGAGGGGCTGGACTGGACCGACACCGTCAAATTGGCACAAAAGAACTGGATCGGCCGTAGTGAAGGCATTGTATATAAAAATAAAGTTCGAGATACCGATCTTGAAATCGAATCATTCTCGGCTCACTTTGAAGCTTTTACGGCCAACACGTTTGCCGTAATTGCGCCCGACCACCCGTTTCTTGCAGAGCTTGTAAAAGGCGTAGAAAACGAGCAAGAAATCTTAGATGAGGCAAAAAAAATGCTTTCTCGGCGTGACAAGGAGGGCATGAAAGCACTGGCTGAAACTGAAGGAATTTTTACTGGTCGCTATGCTAGTGATTCGTTCGGTGACGAGGATTTGCCGATATGGGTTGCAAGCTATGCAATCGCGGATTACGGAACAGGAATCGTACTCTGTTCTGCGCACGACGAACGTGACTTTGAGTTTGCGAAAAAATACGGAATTCGTTTGAAGCCAACGATGGCGCCTAGTGATCCCAAAGAGGCAGAAAAAGTTCGTGACCTAGAATATTGCTTTACGGATATGACGACTGGAACGCTCCTAGAACCGGAAGCATTCAAAGGCAAAAACGCTGAAAAATCGCGCCAGGAAATCGCCGACTATCTCGAAAAAGAGGGCATTGCACGCAAGGAAATCACCTACAAAATGCGAGATTGGTCGGTGAGTCGACAGCGCTACTGGGGTGCGCCAATTCCAATTGTGAATTGTCCAAAAGACGGTGCAGTATTACTTCCGGAAGATCAACTGCCGGTATTGTTGCCAGAGTTGGATGACTTCAAGCCAGCTGGTGATGGGCGCAGTGCGTTAGCGCGTGCGACTGACTGGCTGGAGACGGAATGTCCGAAATGTGGCGGCAAAGCCGAGCGCGAAACCGACACGCTGGACACCTACATCTGCAGTAGCTGGTACATGTACCGTTACTTTGACCCCCATAACCAACAGCAAATTTTTGACAGCAAAATTGTCAAAAAATGGGAGCCTATTGATTTTTATAACGGTGCCGACCACGCCACGGCTCACCTGTTGTATGCGCGCTTTATCGGCCATTTCTTTAAAAAACTTGGCATGGTGAACGAACCTGAGCCATTCAAGCAATTCCTGTTCAACGGTAAAGTGACCGCTCAAAATGGCGAGATGTTTAGTAAGAGCAAGGGTAACGGCGTTGATCCACTGGAAATTATCGACCAGGGGTATGGTGCTGACGCATTGCGCACGTACCTGATGTTTGCCGCGCCACTCGATCAGTGGGTACGCTGGGATCCACAGGGTGTACCAGGTACGCACCGCTTCTTGTCGCGTGTCTGGACGTTGGTGCAAGAGTACCTCGAGGCCAAAGCGGCAAAGGCCGACGACAAAACAACCGCCGAGCTACGGCGTGCTACCCACGCTATGATCAAAAAAATGACCGAAGACCTAGAAGAGAACCGCTATAACACCGCAATTGCGGCCGCCATGACCGCCACCAACGATCTGTACAAGCTCAAAGTTGATAAATTGGCCCAAAATGATGCATGGCAAGAGGCGCTCGAGCATGTTGTAGTCTGTATCGCCCCATTTGCGCCACATATCGCTGATGAATTATGGTTCCAGTTGGGTCATCACACCTCTGTTCATGCAGACACCTGGCCCAAATATGAGGAAAAATACCTGGCGACAGAAACGGTAACAGTGGTCGTACAGGTTAACGGTAAGTTACGTGCACAGCTTCACTTATCCCCCGATGTGACCAAAGAAGAGGCCATAGAGGCGGCCAAAAATGACAGCAATGTAGTAGCCCACTTGGGGGGTAAAACCGTTTCTAGGGCCATCTACGTGCCCCACAAGCTAGTTAATCTAGTAGTTTAGCCCGATTTTTCGCTGTTTTCAGCTCTTCAGTACGAATACGCATTCGTAGAAAACGGGTTACGGCAGACAATCTGATTGAACAGGTGAACACCTGTAGATTGTCTGCCGGCTCGGTCGTCCCGAGACTTTCGTTCGCCGATGGCTACTCGTAGCCGGTGCCCTGACAGTACATGCAGGCACCCTCCAGACACTTACTGCAGCCCTGGCCGCTACAGAAGGTGCACAGACAAGAACCGTGACACTTACGGCACACGACGCGCTCGTCGTCATCATCACCCTGCGCCTGAACGTGGGGCAAGAGCGTGCGAGTGCCCGGGTCGCGGAAAAGCGT
>JAGQNT010000146.1 GCA_020427965.1 Candidatus Saccharimonadota bacterium
AATGGTGTAGGGGCTCAGCACCGTTGGGTTAGTGGAGGTGACTTTGTCACTAACGCTGGCTCTGGCGCTGCTGGTGTAGCTGGGGGTGCCCCTGGTTGGTTGCTTGATGCGGCTTCCGATGAGTCGGTAATTGCTTCTGTTCAGCTTCCTAGTGGCTGGACTGCTTTCACTGCTACTGTGTACTGGTCGAACGCTTCGACTGGTGCTGGTGCTGTAGTGTGGGACGTGAATGTTTCGTCTCTGGCTGCTGGTGCGGCCCCGGGAGCTGGCACGACCAACTCGGTAACTGCCACTGCTTCTACTACTCAGCATCTTGTAGTTGCTTCGGCTGTAGCGACTGCGTTCTCGATTACCGATTCGGTACCGTTCCGTCTGCGTGTTAACCGTGATGCGGATAATGGTGCGGATACTGTAGCTAACGATGCCAACTTCCTTGGTGTTCTGCTTACTCGTGTAATGGATTGATAATGGCACGAGGACTTCTTCCCGATGGAACTGTCGCTGAAGTTCCTGGTGATATGTTCGGTGTAGTGGAGGAAATCCTCTACCGCTGGCCTAACCTCAGGGTTCAGTTCTTGAACCCTGAGGTGGCTGGTGTAGGAGATGCCCCTTACCGAATTATTGAGCGCACTCCTGATGGGCGCGAGCTGCCTGTCATGAATGTGTGGGAGCTAGATCAGCGAGTAATTGAGAGGCTGCACTTAGCGAATGGTGCTTGTGTAGATATCGAGAAGCTTGTAGATGAGCACAACGCTAAGGTACAGCGCGAGGAAAAGCGTGTAGCTGAAGATCAGTTGGGCGAGTCTGCTGACAAGTTAGCTATTGCTCTTGAGCACTTCGGTAAGGGTAAGATCGAGTTTAAGTACACCAATGACGCTGGCCAAAAGCGTGTAGTGCGTGAAGATGGTCGACGTAAAGACGTTACGACGAAGGTGTTGTAGCTATGGCTAATAAAAGCGTTACTCTTTCTATTACTACTAGCAGCGCTACTTATAGTATGCCTAGCGATTTGGATCGCCAGATTGCACTTAAAAATATTGGCGCTAATGCTATCTGGATTTCCCATGAAACTGGAACAGCTGCCGCCTTAGAGGGCGATGAATGTGAACCCATTCTAGCTGGCGAGACAGTTTACATCAACTGGCGACCCGATATTGTAGCTATTGCAGAAACTGCGACAACTAAGTTAGTGGCTACTAACGCATTGGGGCGAGTTTAATGCCTTGGAGACCAAGTCCTGGAAATAAGCTATGGGCACTCCAAGGCGCTGGATTTAGTTTATCTCCTTGGAGTGCGATTCCTTTAGGGGAATTTACTCCTCCTGTAGGACCTACATTTACTGCTGTGCTGTACGATACAGATACTCCAGTATACTACGACACATTGGAGCCGGTCTACTATGAGTGATTCAGCTAAGCTAGCTACTCCTGGTGTAGGAGATGACGGTAAGGCTCAATTGTATGACGAGTCTGGAGACGGCTACAATTTAGTAGCTGTCACTACACAATCTGATTTCGACGCCCATACTTCCGGCACCACAAGCGTGCACGGGATCGCTGACACGTCTACTCTGTACCGCTCAGGCGGCACCGACGTGGCGGTAGCCGACGGCGGCACGGGTGCGTCGAACGCCGCAGACGCCCGCACCAATCTTGGGTTGGTCATCGGCGTCGATGTGCAGGCGTACTCGTCGGTGCTTGCTGCGACAACCGCGAGTTTTACCACGGCGGACGAGACGAAGCTCGACGGGATCGAAGCCCTGGCGGATGTGACCGACGAGTCGAACGTGGTCGCTGCCTTGTCGGGCGCCACGTTG
>JAGQNT010000147.1 GCA_020427965.1 Candidatus Saccharimonadota bacterium
GGTATATATTGACTGACCTCAATCTCGACAGCATCCTTGAGTGATTGTTCGGTGTTGGCTGGAACGGTAAAGGTCCTTGAGAACGTGCGTGAAGTCGGAACGCCGAGCACTACGTGGTCGCTCGCAAGCGTACCTACCAGTTTGCGTTCGAGCAAGCTCCTTAGGCAGGCAAGCAAGTATTCTCCGTCTTCATCCAAGGACTTCTTTATTTCTTGGGGATCAAGATCAATAACGCCGTAACCTGTAACATTGCGGTGTCTAAGGTCGATCGACATAATTTTCATGTCAGTACTGCTAATATCGAGTCCGACGATCGGTTTGTCTTTGTGGAATAATATAGTCATGATGCCCACTTATGGTTCGTAGTAATTGTATCAAAGCTTTGTGTTTACTGCTAGTGTTTATTGTATCTGATTTGCCAGCCCGGCGATTGGTCCCATAACGCTGGCTGCGATGAGGCCGACCGCACCGCCCATGATGACGATCATGACGGGTTCGATGACAGAGCTGATGCCGGCGATAGCAACGTCGACTTCTTCCTCGTAAAAGTCCGCTACCTTGAGCAGAACGGTGTCTGTTTGGCCGGTTTCTTCTCCGACGGCAAGCATCTGGGATACGATTGCCGGATACAAACCTTCTTCTTCCATCACCTGCGACAACTGTTTACCGTTTTTCACGCTTTTAACGGCTTCGAGGAGAGATTCTTCATAAACGACGTTACCAAGAGCATGAGCTGTAATAGTCATTGTTTCCAAGATAGACACACCGGCTCCGTTAAGTGCAGAGAATGTCCTAGCAAAGCGGGCGACGACAACTTTGCGGATAATCGAATTGACTGCCGGCACGCGAAGGACGAGCTGATGGAATTGCTTGCGTCCGACAGGAGTCTTGATGTATCGCAACAGCAACATAATCCCAGCGATAACAAGCGGGATAACGACGAACCACCATCCGACAATAAATCCACTGATACCAAGCATGATTTGAGTCAGCGGCGGAAGCTCGGCATCTGCGCCACCAAGATCCTTCATGATTCGTCCGAGTTCCGGAATGACGAATAGCATCAATCCAAAGAATGCGCCGAATGTGATAATGAGGAGAATAGTCGGATAGGTCATCGCGCTTTTGATCTTTTTACGCATGCTGGCATTTTTTTCTTGCTGAATAGCCAATCGCTTCAAAATTTCATCAAGGATACCGGCAGCTTCTCCTGCGCGGACCATGTTGACGTACACCTCGCTAAAGGTGTTTGGGTGTTTTGCGAGAGCATCGCCGAGCGGAGTACCGCCTTCGACTTGACTGATGATGTTTGCCAGAATTGCTTTGAGGGCAGGACTTTCACTGTGGGTTTCAAGCGAGTTAAGCGCGCGCACCAGTGGGACGCCTGCACCGACCATTGCGCTGAGCTGTCGGGTGAAAATCACTAGGTCGTCTGATTTGACCTTGCCCTTGCTGAACAGACGGTCGAGTACCGACGAGCCTTTCTTTTCAGCTGTGACGCTGAGCGCGCGAAGATGCTGCTTCTTGAGCAGCGCCATTACTGCGGCTTCGTCTACTGCTTCGACTGAACCCTTGACCGATTTTCCACTGTCATCTGATGTTGCAACGTAATTAAATAATGTCATGACTATTCTTTCGTAACCCTTAATACTTCTTCTATCGTTGTTTCTCCTCGGAGCGCTTTGATCAACCCGTCCAATTGCATCGTTACCATGCCTTCGGAGATGGCTTGATCTTGCAGTTGGGTGCTCGTAGCGTTCGCGATGATCAGTTTTTGAACGGCCAGCGTATTATTGACCACTTCATAGATACCCATTCGGCCCTTGAACCCGTCATGTTTGCCGGCTTCATCCTCGTATTCTACAGCTTTGTAGAGCGTTGTGATACCCTCAGGCGTTGTGCTGAGAGGCGCGTCTCCACCGATACCCTGGGCGGCAGCCTGCTTTTCCAGTTCGTGGATAAGAGCGAAC
>JAGQNT010000148.1 GCA_020427965.1 Candidatus Saccharimonadota bacterium
AAGAAGCTTTCAAGCAAGATATTGCAGTGCCAGAAAACTGGCGTGCAGAATTTGACGCACACATGGAAGAACAACGCCAGCGCAGCCAAACCGCGGCCAAGGGAACGTTCAAAGGTGGCCTGGGTGGCCAAACCATGCAGCACAAAAAGTACCACACTGCCACGCATCTGATGTACGAAAGCCTCCGCCGAGTTCTGGGTGACCACGTCATACAGCACGGGAGTAATATTACTGAGGAGCGGCTGCGTTTTGATTTTAGTCACCCCGACAAAATGACACCTGAGCAGCTAAAACAGGTCGAAGATATGGTCAATGAACAGATCAAAAAAGACCTGGTCGTCACCTGGGAAGAGCATCCTACCGACTATGCGCGCAATGACTTGCATGTACTAGGTGCGTTTGGTGATCGCTACGGCGAGACAGTCAAATGCTACCGTATGCAGGCCAAAGGCGAAGATAAACCATTTAGTTTCGAAATCTGTGGTGGTCCCCACGTCGATCACACTGGCCAACTGGCCGAGGACGGCAAAGTATTCAAAATCACCAAAGAAGAATCCTCCAGCGCTGGCATAAGGAGAATTAAGGCCGTTCTACGCTAGCAAGTAGGCGCGCAGCTTATTGTCATCAATTTTTGGACAACATTTTGCTTGTGTCTGAGGTGTAGAATAGAAGTGTAAGTCAGATTTCTTACACAAACACTTTTATAACAAACGAAGAGGTACCGTGATGCTCCGTTTTTATGATTTAGAAATTGGTGGCAGGCCGACTGTCGCTGCACACACGTTGATTCCAGGAGAGCAAGCGGCTGCGTTAGGGGTATTGGCGGCCGTTGCTGATCCTGAGGTTGGTGAAGTCGAGACATTCTCCGAAACTGGCGGCTGGGCCATACAGCCAGTGGACCCTGATCTGGATCCTACAGTTGTTCACGATAAGTTGAGCAGTGTTCCTGACGCTACCGTTATACCCGTGGACCTTGACCCAGACAGATTGCAAGCGTCAGTCAGGCGTTACTTGGGTTGGAACATCGCAAACGAGTTATTCCCTCGTAACCCCAACCTACCAGATGCCGTTGCAGTACACGTCGACGATAGTCAAGGTCGACCTGACTGGGCCTGGGGGGGTGGTAAATACGGCCACGAACCCCGAAAATAGCCTAGCTTTTTCTCAGTTAAACCGTGCTAAAATGGTAAGCATATGCTTGATAAATTCAAAGACCTCGCTCGGTCGGCCTCGAGCCGCGCAGGCGATGCTGCTGCGCGGATAAAATCAGACAGCGAACAATACCTAGTAGCTTTGGATATCGGCACAGAATATGTAAAGGCACTCATCGCACGCGCCAACACCGACGGATCAATCGACATTATCGGCGTTGGTCGACAGCACCAAAAACTGAGCGATATGCAGGCTGGTGCTATTTCTGATATCGCCTCGGTGGTGCAAAACTGTGACAAGGCTCTCAGTGAAGCCGAGCAACAGGCTGGCGTCAGTGCCCGCACGGCAATCATTGGTATTGCGGGTGAGCTCGTAAAAGGCACGACAAACACGGTTAGAGTCGCGCGCAAGAACTCCGGAAAACAGATTGATATCGATGAAATGGAGCGGATCATCAAACTAGTCCAGGATCGCGCCGAAGCCAAAGCCAAACAACAGTTAGCGGTTGAACTGGGCGGCAAGGACGTTGAAGTCCGCCTGGTTAACAGTGCGCTGGTCAGTATTGAAATAGACGGTTATCCCGTTACCAATCCAATTGGTTTCCAGGGCAAGGACGTTGTCGTACAGCTCTATACTGCGTTTGCGCCCATGATTCATATCGGAGCCTTGGAGCGAACTGCACAGGAACTGGACCTCGATCTGTTAGCAGTAGCGGCTGAACCGTTTGCAGTGGCTCGTTCGGTAATTGGCGATAGTCAGAGTGCAAACCTGAGCGTGATTCTGATGGACGTGGGTGGCGGCACGACGGATATTGCCGTTATCAATGATGGCGGCGTACAGGGTACCAAGATGTTTGGCATCGGTGGCCGCGCCTATACAAGAAGCGTAGAACATGAGTTGGGCGTGGAGTTTGACGAAGCCGAAAAACTCAAATTAGCGATTGGTGGCAGTTTGGCGATTGACCAGCGAAAAAGTGTCGAAGCCGCTCTGACAAAAACAGTACGCGTGTGGACCGACGGTGTCGAGTTAGCACTAGCCGATTTTGAATCACTCGACCACTTACCACACCGGATGTATTTGTGTGGTGGTGGCTCTAGTTTGGACATGCTTATGCATCAGTTGCAGAACTCTGACTGGTATAAGGCACTACCATTCACAAAGCGTCCGGTGGTGCATCACATCCGCCCAGAGCAGGTTGTCGGCATGTCAGACGAGACTGGCAAGGTGAATGATCATACCTTTATCACCGCCATGGGCTTGCTAAGGGTAGGAATGGACACGTTACAGTTTACGGGCGACGGAAAAGACAGTATTCGCGATAGAATTGATAAAATGTTACGAGTATAAGCGGTAGACCATGGCAGAATTACAACCCAACGGAAAAGAAACGATCTACGTCGACGTTGACGACGAGATTACGACTATCATCGACAAAGTCGCTGGCGCCAAGCAGAAGGTAGTCGCTTTGGTGCTGCCAAAACGGGCCTCGGTTTTTCAAAGCATCGTCAATATGAAGCTGTTGAAGCGAAGCGCCGAATCAGCGAACAAAAACGTCGTATTGATCACGAGCGAAACAGGGCTCATGCCCCTGGCCGGTGCTGTTGGCCTGTATGTTGCAAAAACGCCGCAAAGCAAACCGGAAATACCCGTCGCACCGGTGGTGCATGATGGTAATCAGCCAGAAGATGATGACACTATTGCGTTGGATGACGAAGAATTGGCAGCGGCCGGTGAAACGCCAGTTGGCGATCTCGCAAAAGGTACAGCCGTGGGTGTCGCTGCCGCGGCAGCCATTGACACGGTAGAATTGGATGACGAACCCGAAGCCACCCCGACCAAAAAAGAGAAGGGTAAAAAGGGAAAAGTTGGTAAACAGCCCAAGGTACCAAGCTTCAGCAAATTTCAAAAGAAGATTGCACGGGCAGTCGTATTACTGATTGTATTTATCATTGGTTGGTATCTGAGCGTTTTTGTGTTGCCAAAAGCAACCGTGGCAATTGGGACAGACGCGACTGATTACAATAGCAGTCTGGACATTACGCTGGATACGAACGCGGACAGTGTTGATGTGGCAAGTTCGACCATCCCTGCACAAGCTGCCCAAGAGCAAAAAACCTACACCGCCCAAGTATCGGCAACTGGCGAGAAGAATAACGGCGACAAAGCCACTGGCTCCGTAAAACTCACCGCACAGAAATGTTCTGGCAACCCCTTCGTTGCACCCAGTGACGTTCCGGCCGGTACAGGGGTCAGTGCCAATGGGCTTACGTACATTACCCAAGAAAGCACCTCATTCTTCGGCACCGGCAGCAGCGGGGGCTGTTACCAGTACTCATCAGCGGGCAAAACAGATATTACGGCACAAACTGGCGGTTCAAATTTCAACATTAATGACGAAAGTTTTACGGTGTCTGGCAGGTCGGACGTTAGTGGTACGGGGTCAGCTTCTGGTGGCACCGATGACATTATCAAGGTCGTCAGTCAGGATGACATCGATAAAGCCAAGAAGCAGCTTGATACATCCGACAGCACCAATATTAAGAACCAGCTAGAGCAACAACTTCGCCAGAATAATTTGTATCCGTTGCTTGAAACGTTTAACGATGGCAAGCCAACGGTATCGAGTAGCCCCAGTGCTGGAACTCAGGCGGATACTGTGACTGTGACTGAAGTTGTTACCTACACCATGTTTGGTGCTCGACGTGACTACCTGGATCAGCTGATAAAGAATGATATTCAGCAGCAAATTGATCCAGCCACGCAAAGCATCATTGACGACGGCCTAGATCAGGCAGCGGTGAGCGCGACGAGCTGTAATGACAAGTCCTGCAAGATTAGCCTGCAAACAACAGCCACGGTTGGCCCGAATATTGACATTAGCGCGCTCAAAGAAGAAATCAAGGGCAAAAAATCCGGTTACGTAAAATCCCTGATCGGAAATCTACCAGGCGTTACAAATGTTGA
The DNA here is from genome assembly GCA_020427965.1 of Candidatus Saccharimonadota bacterium. GTDB lineage: Bacteria > Patescibacteriota > Saccharimonadia > Saccharimonadales > UBA4665 > JAGQNT01. Next base: position 4,117 of record JAGQNT010000148.1, read on the forward strand.
TGTAAAATTAAGTCCTTTTTGGGTCAGTTCAGTGCCGAATAATACAGAGAAAATAACGATTCAGGTGGGTAAAGCTTCGGGTAGTCAATGACGCATCATACCGGAGTAAAAACCAATTTTATGGCCTTGGACGTCGGTAAAAAGCGTATTGGCGTGGCGATTGCCTCGGCATACGCCCGTTTACCGCACCCACATGCGACACTGCTGAACGATGATACGCTCTGGTTAACCTTGGCAGATTTGTGCCATCATGAAACAATCGGTACGCTGGTAGTGGGACTGCCAAGAGGCTTGGATGGCCAAGAGACTGCGCAGACAGCCTACTGTAGGGAGTTTGCGGATGAAGCTATGCAGCGTTTAGGCATTACGGTTTACTTGCAAGATGAAGCCCTGACTTCCGTGCATGCCGAGGCAGAGCTTGCCGAGCGGAAAGCCTCTGCCGGTAAGGGCGAAATCGATTCTTTGGCAGCGACCTACATCCTCGAGGATTATTTAAAGGAGCATCACGAGACGCACGTATGACATACACAACCTACCTGAGTCG
>JAGQNT010000149.1 GCA_020427965.1 Candidatus Saccharimonadota bacterium
AATACAACTTGACGGTTTGCGTCGAATTGTTACCCAGCGGAACATTACCATAGCTCAGAGGTGCCACACTCGACAACAGGGTCCCTGCGATACCTGTACCAGACAAAGGTACCCTGAAGGTTGTTCCCGTGTTGTTACCGACCAATAAAGTATCCGTTATGGACGCAAATGCAGTAGGCACGAAGTTCAGGCCAACCGTTAGCGTATCACCGGGGAACAACGTATCGGGCAGAGTCGGCGATCCGCTAATGCTGAAATCACCCACACCCGCAATACTCAGTGAAGAAACCCGCACAGCCCCCACGGTCGTGTACAGCTTAACCATTTGACCGCTTCCTTGACCCAGCGCAACATTGCCAAAACCAACCGAACCCGGATTTGACGACAGACTGCCTACGGCGCCTGTTCCGGCAAAGTTTATACGGAACGGATTCGATGCACTATTGTTCACCAATAACGTAGTATCTGGTCTATTACCAAACGTAGACGGTTTGAATTTCGCAAGAACTGCAAGCGTGTCGCCCGGATTCAATGTCACGGGAAGAACCGATTGCGGAACGATTGAGTACTCACTTCCAAATTGCAGCGACGCAGAGTCAACCGTAACGGCGCCGACACTTGGAAACACTTTCAGCATCTGAGATGAGCTGTCCCCAATCTGTACGCTTCCGAAATTCACATTCGGTTGCAGAGTGGAAAGCGTACCAACGGCACCGGTTCCCCCAAAGTTGATTCGGAATGGATTGACGCCGCTATTGTTCACATAGTTCGACGTATCGACTCGGGCACCAAAAACGGTCGGCTTAAACTTCGCCAAGACCGCCAGGGTATCGCCTGGATAAAGCGTAACTGGCAGCAACGTCTGAGGGGTTATGAAAAACTCAGCACCAGCTGTCATGGACGAAGAATTAATCGTTACCGCTCCGACGCTTGGATAGAGTTTTAGCATTTGCGAAACACTATCCCCAATTTGCACGCTGCCAAAATTCACGTTAGGCAGCAACGTTGCCAAAGTGCCGACTGCGCCTGTCCCGTTGAAATGGACAACGAACGGATTAATCGGCGTGGTATTCGCAAGTGTCGTACTATCGGCAAGTAGACCGAACGTGGTTGGCTTGAATTTCGCATCGACTAGCAGAGTGTCGCCGGGGTTCAAGACCCTGGGTAGTCCCCCCTGGGGGGCGATACTGTAATTCGTGCCCACCGCAATACTGGCGTTGTTTACAGTAACACTGCCGGCCAAGGGGAAAACCTTCAGTGACTGCTGACTGCTGTCCCCTATTTGGACATTCCCGAACAGGGCGGTAGGCGTGAGCGTTGCCAACGTAGGAGGTAGGTACTTGACGATTAGTTGTGGCCGCCGTGCATTGTCAGGTGCACCTTCTTTGGAATAGTAATAGTTGTAATAGGCTCCGTTGGCGTTGTTCAGGTTCAACGAAAGTTTACCGTCGCCAAGATATTCCGATTCCAGTTGGGCGCGCAAGGCCTCCGTGGAGAAACTGAACGTCCGTTCGGAACCGTTGTTCCAGGCAAAAAACTGACCTACTGGATTACCGAGCGCCGGCCGCGTATTCCATGTTACGGCGCCTTCAGCCCAAGCGTCACTGGCAACAAATGTTGCGTAGTTGTAGCCGTCATAGTTATAGGCAAAACCGGACTGTGCGGTAACCTGCATCCGAACCTCTGTAATGACCGCGCCGGCCGGAATAGAAGAAAGATCAAAACGGAAGTAGCCCTGCGATTCGTCGTTGGGATATTGTCCTCCACCATTGAGATTGGTGCCATAGACATAAACCGTCGGATCAGACCCATAATTCGTCGTCGGATTGTTTACCATGACTTGGGCGTCCGCTTCCGGATAAATAATCACTTGGGATTCAGCCACCGGCAATATCAAACTATTACCGTCGAAGCTCACTCTCAGCGGATTAACACTGGAATTGTTCGCCAACAGCAACGTATCGCTGAGTGCAGATACAATTAAGGGTTCGAAACTGACAATAAAGTCAAGCGTATCGCCAGGCAGCAAGGTCGCCGGCAAAGCCGGTGACTGTATGATATGAAAGTGGTTGTCAATCGCCATAGCAGCCGATGTTAGCTGAACACTGCCGGACGACGCAAAAACACGTACAACCTGAGTCACGCTGTCATTGACCACCGTGTTTCCAAAATTGTGATTGGGTTCCAAATTACCCAGCGCACCAGCTCCTCCGAAGCCGTTCACATTGATCTGGAAGGGATTGGTCAAACTATTATTTGTCAAGTCGACCATGTCGGAGAGCGAACCGAATGTATTCGGTTTGAAACGGACATCAAACGTCAACGTGTCACCGGCAAAGAGGGTGTCGGGCAAGATTGGCGCGTTCAGAAGAATAAATTCAGACCCGCTGTTCATCGAAATCGCGCCGACCGCAACGCCGCCGGAGGCAAAAACCTTGAAGGTGGCATCTGCGCTGTCGAGGACGGCAACCGTATCATAGTTGAACGTAGTCGGAAGAGCCGACAGCGTGCCTCCAACACCCGTTCCACTTAATGGCACCTTTATCAGAGTGCTTCCTTGCGAATTGCTGAATATGAGCAAGGTGTCAATTTGTCCGCCAAACACCGTTGCATGGTAGACTGAGGTTACTTCAATGGTATCTCCGTTCCTAATTTGGAACGGTAATGACTGATTGTAGGATCCGTAGAAGTTGGTTCCACTTTGCCACCTGATACTGTCTACTCGGGTATTTCCGCCTGCCGTTCTGGCGATCTTGATAATTGCGCTGGCACTGTCTGAATTAACCACGTTGCCATAGTTGAAGGATGACGGGAATGCCGCGATGTTTCCGGACTGCGGCGTGCCGTCAAAGGCAACCCGAAGAGGGGACACCCCGGAATTATTCGTAACCAGAAGCGTATCGTTTTCGGCAATAAAACCGTTTGCCACATATTTCATGAAAACGCGCAGGGTATCCCCGGCAAACAACGTTGACGGTCCGGCAGTGGAGTCAATTCTGAAGGACGACCCAAAGACCATGTTCGCACCGCTGGTGTTGACTGCTCCAGCCGCTGAATACAACTTGATCTGCGTCGTCGCACTGTCTCCGGTGGGTACGGTGCCATAGTTGAAGGAAGCCGGAATAGCACTAAGGTTACCAGCAACTCCATTGCCGCTGATTGGTACCTTGAAGTTGGGC
>JAGQNT010000015.1 GCA_020427965.1 Candidatus Saccharimonadota bacterium
TCACTCAGGCGATAGTACGTTAGTGGCAGGGATTATACTAAAAAGCCGGAAATTTGCAAGCAAATTTCCGGCTCACCCCGGAAGTTAAGAATATTTATCGCATGCAGCCACAACACCATCATAGAATTGTTGAAAAAAGCGAAGAAATTTTGTGACTATACAGATCACGGTGGTAGGTTTGGCATCCTTACGTACCTTGATGTAGTTGACTTCAGTCATTGTTGATAAGAATAAAACTATGTAAAAAGCGTCCGATAACTCGAACGCTTGTTTAATTCTCGTACACAGCCTAAGCAGCCAACTGTTCGACGCGACTGCTGAGGTTAGCGGCCACTGCTTGGTACTGTGACACGTGTGATTTTTTGAGTTTAGCCGGCAGGGGCGGGTACGACGGCCACTCGTTCTTATCCTCAGGGTGTTGTTTCTTCGCTATGTTAAGCAACTCTACCCAACCGGAGTGGTGTTCCTCAAAATAGCTTCGAAGCGAATTCTTGCCGTAGACCTGACCGTCTTTGTACATCACGATTTCGTCAAGTGTAAGTCCGTCAATGACGGTTAATCTCCCCGTCCCCCGCTCACGCGCCATTTCCAACTTGAAGTCATAGACATCAAAGCCGATCCCCCAAAAGAAATGATCGATAATGTTCGCGACACTGTCGCCAAGCATTATCATCTCGTTGATCTCTGCTGCGGTCTGACCTGTCAGCGTTGCAGCTGCATCGTCGGAGAGATAGTCGTCTCCGCCCAACTTCCACTTGGTAGAAAACTCGACAAACGGTTGCTTGAACTTCACGCCTTCTTGCATAAACTGCCCAGGTGACAGCAGGACTTTATGTTTGGGTATCTCCCCTCTTTGGTAACGACCACAGAACTTCCGACTGGCCCGCACACGGCAGAGCACCTCCAAACCGATCATATCGCCAAAAGCGGCTCCGGAGAGCAGAGGCAGGTCCTGCACCTGACTTTCACGCACGCGCAGAGCAGTATCGCTTGTCCGACCGATGTAGTGAGTTGAAA
>JAGQNT010000150.1 GCA_020427965.1 Candidatus Saccharimonadota bacterium
ACGATAGTACAGAAAAACGTTGAGGGCAAATACCCTGAGTGGGAGAAACTAGCGCCCGCTGCTGCTGCTAACCGAATCACGGTTCGAGCTACTGAAGTATACGAGGCGCTGGATCTGGCCGATAACGGAGTGATAGCACTATACCCCGATGGCCGAGTTATGGTACAAGACGGCGACAAGAAAACAACCGTTGCAATCGCTGCACCTGAGCGAAACGTCACACTAAACATCAACAACATGCACATCGTCATGCCACTAAAGAACAGCGCCGAGTGCGTCACACTGAATGACCGCTACATCAAAGACGCTGCTGGCAAGTCTGAGTATATCCGTTTTAGCTTCAATGGTTCGCTTGAGCCTGTAGTAGTTGAGGGGGTCGAGCGATGATACTAGATACACGAAACACTAGCTGGGGGCGCATCATTGCGAGCGCCCTCTGGCACCTGGCGACACACAACACTAAACGGAGAATCAAGCATGTTGGATAAAATCGAAGACGCCTATTTTGGCTTCATCATGCTAGTCACTTTGGTAGGTATCATCTGCACCATTAGCGACTGGATCGGGGCGCTGCTATGACACTAGAGCGCCAAAGCAAATTCAAAACATGGCTGACTAAACAAGGAGCCATCGTACTAGATCCGACAAACGAGTATGAGCTGGTGCGCTTCAGAACTGAGAACGGCGTATCAGTGGTGTACACTGGCAAGCGTGGTATCACATTTACTGGCGAATCAGAAGAGGCTTATGAGCGCTTCAAGGATGGTAAAAGCTGGAAGACGGTATCGCGCCGACGCAAACAGCTACGCGCCAAAAAAGCACGGCTGGCTGCACGAGACGGCAAACGCTGCTTCGCACATGGCGAGAAAATGAACTTCGACGATCTGACAATCGAGCATCTGTTGAACTTTTCGCATGGCGGGAGCGACCACGAGAGCAATCTAGCGCTAGTCTGTAAACCTTGCGGAACACAACTAGGCAACTTGCCAATCACAAAAAAGATCGAGCTGATGCAAAAGCTACGACGTAACTACCTGGAGAGTTTGAATGTATAAACTACGACCATATCAACAAGAGGCGAGCAACATCGGAGTGCAAAAACTTCGAGGCAAAAGCAAGCCATCTATCATTATGGCTGCTACTGGCGCTGGTAAATCGCTGATTATCGCGGACATCTGTCACAAGATCGACGAGCCAATTCTGATACTACAACCAAGCAAGGAGATCCTAGAGCAGAACTACGCCAAGCTGATTAGCTATGACCCGCTGATTGACGCTGGTATATACAGCGCGAGTGCTGGCCGAAAAGAGATTCGCAAATTCACATTCGCGACAATCGGTAGCATCTACAAAAAGCCTGAGCTATTCGAGCACTTCAAATACGCTATTGTGGACGAGTGCCACGGCCTAAACCCGAAAAAGTCTGACGGGATGCTGACGCAATTCTTCAGGGACATCGCTTGCGAGCATGTACTGGGGCTGACTGCTACGCCGTACCGAATCGACCAACTATGGACACGCAACAATGACGGATCGCTGACTAGCACGGCATCACTCAAGATGATCAACCGCATCAGTCGCACGCCATTCTTCAAGAGCATCGCGTACAAAATCGAGTCGGCCGAGCTGATTCGTGACGGCTTTTTGTCGCCTGTTCAATACTTCACCGAGCCGAGCGACTGGTCGCAACTACGGCTAAACACAACAGGCGCTGACTTCACGGCCGACAGTATGGAAAAGTTCGCGGGCAAACGGATCGAGCGCATTGTGCAAGGCATCCGCTATAGTGACGGCGCCCGCAAACGCACGCTAACATTCTGTAGCACAATCGGTCAAGCCGAGAACGTACTCAAACACATCGAAGCCGACGGCATCGGTATAGCAATGGTTACTGGCGAGACACCAAAGAAGAAGCGCGAGGAGCT
>JAGQNT010000151.1 GCA_020427965.1 Candidatus Saccharimonadota bacterium
CTGGCGCGACCAGTACCTTCAATACTGTCGTGTGGCAGGGTGCAGAAGATTCTCATGTTTGGCTGGCTTCGACCGAGGCTGATACGCAGTGGTACCTCGATGTGCAGTCGATCCCAATGACGGTTGAGTTTGTGACTGCGTCCGATTCTAATGCGTCATCGAGTACATACGGACCGATCCCTGCTTTCAACTCAATTGATGGAGGCAACAACAGCAATTGGAATTTCAATGCCGAGTATGGTTCGACCACGATCGCAGACCATGATGCAACCCAGGTTGAAAATGCATTTGATTTCCAAAGCAAGACCGATGAAGCGCTATTCGCCTTCAAACTTACGCCAGAAAGTGGTACAGCCACGGTGACTGAGCTGGTGGTGACACTGTCTGGAGCCAAGAAGATAGACACTGCTGATTTCTCTAATATCAGACTCCTCAAAGACCACGATAATGATGGTGTGTATGATGCGACAGATGAGCAAGTTGGTGGTGCTGGTGTAATGAGCATCTCAGGTTTCTCGGGTGGTATCACGTTCAGTACAGACTGGCTTGCAACCACCACTGACAACTACATCGTAGTTGCTGACTGGAGTGTGCCGGATAGTGGTTCATCGCTAAACTTTGAATTATTCACGTCGGGTGTTTCGATGGAAGATTATGTGGGTTCATATACGGTGAGTGGATCGGTCAATCAGGCACAACATCACCGGATCAACAAGGGCGGTGGTGGTAGTGCTGCGGCGATCGGCGATCCTGCTCCAGAAGGTCGTTCCGAAGAAACTGGTGGCACCAATGAAGGTGGGGAACTGATCGGGGATGATCCGAATTACTTCTGGCCAACTGCACATAGTGGCGATTGGACTAATGGGGCGTATGCGTACGATAAGGTTGACGGTACCTATGCGTCTACTGACACGACAAACGCTTCATCAAGCTACACCGGCCACGGTTTCAGTGTGCCAAGTGGTAATACTATTACAGGTATCGAAGTGAAAATGGAAATTTCGGGTACGACTGCTGCGGGTGATATTGATGTTGAGCTTTCTTACGACGGCGGAAGTAACTGGACAAGCGCTAAAACTA
>JAGQNT010000152.1 GCA_020427965.1 Candidatus Saccharimonadota bacterium
TAATAGCTCCAATTGATGTCCACCCAGTACTCTTACTCTGGAGAGTATCAATCACAGCCTCATTGTTAGTGGGAGTGTCTACTACCTGATTTGCAGCAGACATACTAGTCGCGGTGAAGTCATTCCCATTCCCGCTGACATCTGCGTCGAGGTCCGCTGAATTCCCGAAGTCTAGAAAGAAACCTCGAGTCCCGTAGCTACCCGAATAAGACTTAGGTACCCAAATACCGTTCTTGAATTCACCAAATGAGCTTGGACTAAGATCAGTACCATCCACACACTGGAAGTTGGCCATAAACATCTGAGCATAGTAGGGTGTGGTGTATCTACCTATATAGTGAGTATTAGCGGAATTGAACCAATCACCCGATTGACTAGCTGAGGGTGTCGAGGTAAAAGAAACTGCTTCCCTCACTCCATTGACGTAAAGCCTCATCCTCTCTGTTGATGTACCGTCTGGGGTGTCTGCTACAAATAACAAGTGCATCCAAGATCCAACATCTCGGAATAGTCGAGTAGTAACTAGCTGAACACCCCCTGAAGTAAAAGACCATTGGATAGTATTGTTGGATTGAAACCAGGCAAAACCGTTGCTACCCGCCGACCATATCATATGGTTCTGATCTGCTACACAACGCTTCACCCACACTGATATAGTCCAGGTGGTTCGAGTACCGCTTCCACCGAAGGTCTTAGACATGTAGTCAGCAGTGCCATCGAACCAGCAGGCATTGGCTATAGAATAGGGGTAAAAGGACTGTTGAGAGAACGGAAAAATGGGGACGGGGAAAAGAGACATTTATGCGGCCTCCAGCACTGGACCGAAGTTGACTTTCTTTGCGGTTCCAGTGCAATCGATCAACACTTGCTGAACTGCGCCAGCAGTGTTGACGTAGGAACCCGAATAGTGATCGAAACCACTCAACGTTATACTGTATCCACCTGTTCCATCATTTCTCAGCTCGAGCAATATCCAGCTTGAGCCTGTGGGGGCGGCGAGAGTAAAGCTACCAGTGACATCGAGATATTGGTTATTGGAATTGGCGAAAGCAGGAGTAACGGTACCTGTACCGCTATTGCCTAGATCGTAGCCTGACTGAGTTCCGCCCTTCGTTAGAGCGAAAGTCTTATTGGCCATCACGCTGTTAGCGCCGCCTCGGAAGACAATCTCCCAGGTTGTGCCATTCGACAACAGTCCCACAGCCTCGTACTGGGCAGTCAGAGTAATGGTGGAAGAACCGTCAATATTGCTACCACCACCATTGACGGTTAGAATATTGGAACTGGAGTCAATCTTCTTGATTTCGATGAAGTATCCATTGCCCGCTGTGCCCGCTGACAATAGAGTAATAGTGAAACCCGCACTTGTAGTATTGCCCAGTATGCATTTGCCATCATCGCCAGCTACTACGCTGTAAGCACCTGTCTTTGTGGAGGTTACAGGGCTCTTCAGTGCCCAGTTGCCCAGACCTAGGTTGGTTCGAGCAGTGGAGGCGGAGGCAAGATCGGAGAGATTGTTCGATTGCCTCAAGTATCGAGCATCAGCGTTGGTGATCGTCGGCAGGTCTCCACTGCCAGTACCTGAATTGAGAACAGCTGCTGTGCCGAGACCTAGCGCAGTTCGTGCACCCGACTGAGTCGTCGCACCTGTACCGCCGTCAGCGACGGCAATGGGTGTACCCCACAGTATCTGCTCCCAGTTATCGGACGGAGATATTGACGTGCAGATGTAGAATTTATCGGTGTCCGATCTCCAACAGACTTGACCGACCACAGGGCTGGAGGGGAATGATGTACCTTCAAAGCTTGATCGAAGGGTATCGGTTCGAGTTCTTTGATTGAGCAAGCCTGTTCTTACGTCGTCCTGCCCGGCAGCTTCATTGAAGGTGGGGAAAGATTGTGACATCTCATA
>JAGQNT010000153.1 GCA_020427965.1 Candidatus Saccharimonadota bacterium
AGTTTAGTCCGGACTGAACAGTCAGTGGCAGTACCGCTTGGTGACAGTGCTGATGAGTTACTACGTAATCTTCTGGCTGCCACTACCCAACCAAATCTCACGCTAACGCACCTTTACCCAACGGTTATCAGTGGCGGTGTAAGTCGACCAGCTAGCAGCGAAGAAATTTTGACGGTGCTTGATCTGCGTACGCCAGGTTCATTTACTCGTACTGTAGAGACGCTTTCCTTCGGACTCTATCAAGACCGTGAACCATACATTGTCATGAAGGTAACCAATTTTGATAATGCCTTTAGTGGCACGCTTACCTGGGAACCATTTATGAGTTCTGACCTGTCACCACTTTTTGGCGCTCCAGTGACTGGTACCTTCAATCCACAATCACGGAGTGCTACGCAAGTGGAAAACCCTTATTTTGTTGACACAGTGGTAGCTAATTACGACACCCGCATTCTCCGAAACGAACGACAAGAAGAACGGCTACTGTACTCATTTGTGAATCGAAACATGTTAGTGATAACTACCAGTCGTGAAGCCCTTGAGCAAATTGCTGATAGCCTCCAATAGGAGGAGGGCATGATACAATGCCTCTACATATGAATACTAAACAGTACCAGCAGGCACTCGAGGATGAGCAGCACATTGTAGTGGCTGAATTACGTACCCTCGGAGTCGAGAATCCAGAGAACCCCGGTGATTGGATCACAACTAGCAGTGGTGTAAATGAGGCAGATGAAAATGTGGTGGCTGATAGAACAGAAGATTGGGCGGCGCGGCGCGCTACTTTAGCGCTCTTAGAAACGCGGTATAAAAATATCATCCGGGCACTTAATAAGATTGAGGCTGGTACCTATGGTACGTGCGAAATTTGTAATAATGCAATTGAAACTGCGCGCTTAGATGCTAACCCAGCAGCTCGCACCTGCAAAACTCATTTAGAAGCTGAGGGAGAACTCGAGAACTAAGTTACCATGGCGGTTGCCCGTGTCTTTACCGCCCAGCCCGGAGTGCTTTCCGGTAATGTGGTCACTATAGAGACTGACTTATCGCGTGGTCTGCATGCTTTTACGGTCGTTGGTCTAGCTGGTAAAGCCGTTGAGGAATCCAAAGACCGCGTGAGTGCGGCGATTAAGAACTCCGGCTTTAAAGCACCGAAGAGCCAGAACCACAAAATAGTGGTGTCCCTAGCACCAGCTGATTTGAAGAAAGAAGGTCCCTTATTTGATCTACCGATTGCGCTGAGTTATCTCTTGGCGGCTGAAGAAATAACCGCGGATGTTTCGCGGTGCATTTGTATTGGTGAATTGGCCCTTGATGGTACATTACGACCGGTCAATGGTGTCCTCCCTGCGATTGAAGCAGCTCAGCAAGCAGGGTTTCACACTGCCATTGTGCCGGTGGGAAACGCGACTGAGGCAGCGCTCATCACTGACATGACGGTATACGGCGCTGACTCACTCAAAGCAGTGGTACAACATCTTGATACGAGTCGTGAAGATCACCATGAATTGTCGGTAGTGACACCAACACCCATCACTACCCAGTGGCAAGACATTAGCCTGCGGCTTGAGGATATTAAAGGGCAAGAAAGTGCGAAACGAGGCCTTCTAATCGCTGCCGCTGGTCGCCATAATGCTCTAATGGTCGGTCCACCCGGTACCGGCAAGACAATGTTAGCACGCGCCTTCCAGGGGCTGTTGCCACCTCTTTCGCGCGAAGAGGCGCTCGAGGTTACCGCCATTCACTCCTACAGTGGAACACTAAAGGGGGCAGTGTCGTCTGAACCACCGTTTCGCGCTCCTCATCACACCGCCTCACATACCGCGCTCGTTGGCGGGGGTACGCACCCGAAACCGGGCGAGGTGACTCTGGCGCACCACGGCGTGTTATTTATGGATGAGTTTCCAGAGTTTGAACGACGTAGTCTCGATGCTTTACGTCAGCCGCTTGAAGATAAGGTGGTGGCTATTTCACGAGTGCAAGGCAGTGCCTTATTTCCAGCAGATTTTATTTTGCTGGCGGCAATGAATCCATACCGCGGAGCAGAAGACGGTACCACTGATTAT
>JAGQNT010000154.1 GCA_020427965.1 Candidatus Saccharimonadota bacterium
AAATTCATTAATCCTGAAAGAAGTGACAGCTATTGTTTGTTTGGTGTCGTAAGAGCTTGCTTCACGATATTTGTATTCTGCTACTAATTTGTCATTTTTAATAACTGAGTTGGATACTTTCACTACATTATCGGGTACCTCACCCCTAGGGAGAGTATACGTAAACTGTTCTTCTACTGTGCAGGTTAGTGGTCCTTCCACGTACTTCGAACTTGCGCGTTCACACTCCTGGACAGATTTGTGCTCGGAAGGTTCACCCACTTCAGCGACAATGTCCTCGTATAACGAGTGCAGATCAGATTTCGCTTGCATGAATTGCTGGCGCTCTTTGTCGATTGCCGCTTGGCGGCTCATTAGCACCAGGCCAACGACACTACCGATGAAAATAACGATAAACAGGATGATGAAATTGCGTTCGTTGGCGTATTTTTGCCAAAAGGTTTTGGTTTCTGCTTTTTTCTTAGCCATAACCATATTGTAGCAAAGCATCATCTCGACAACCGGCTGACGTAGTACAATCATGACATGTTGATTACTGCTGAGGTGGCAAACGAGGCGGCCAAATACTTGTCAAAGCACGATGCTGTGTTGGCACCGGTAATTGCCCAACACGGCCCATGTACTATTCGGCCTCATACAGATTACTACCGCGAGCTGGTAGATAGCATTATCAGCCAACAGCTGAGTGTCAAAGCCGCTGCGGCCATAGAAAAACGCTTTGTTGATCTGTTTGGTGGCACATACCCCACGCCAGAACAAATACTACAAAAAGACGTGGAGGAATTCCGTGCCGCCGGCCTATCGTACGCCAAGGGCAAATATGTTCGTGATATTGCCCAGCACATTGTTGACGGCGAGCTCGTTTTGGACAACTTTGACCAACTGAGCAACGACGAAATCATTACAGAATTAGTTGCGGTAAAAGGCGTCGGCGAATGGACCGCCCACATGTTTTTGATGTTTTGCATGGGCCGCAGTGACATTTTGCCGGTTGGCGACCTGGGCATCAAAAACGGCATGCAGAAACTGTATGGACTACAGAAACCGCCCACGCCAGAACAAATGCAGCGACTAGCCAAAAAGAATCACTGGCACCCCTACGAAAGTATCGCTAGCTGGTACATTTGGGCTAGTCTGGACAACAAGCCCGCCGTCTAGGTAGTGTAGTACTCAGCTTCCACGTCGTGACCCACAATGACAGTGCCAATGCTAGACATATCACCGTTCATACGACCAGGATAGTGCCGCAACACAGTCTCTAGGTCGTGGCCGCCGTCGGCGTACACCAACATAGACATGTCGTGCCGCATAAGACTTCTCAAGCTTGCTGCATCAACAGCACCAAAACTTTCGTGATTATCCAGCATTTGTGCAGCACTAATAGTGCGAAGCCGCGGAGGGTTTGTAAAAATTGCAGGATCCTGATCGAATACACCGTCAAACTGTGTGCCTTTGAGAATCATAACCTCGGTGTCCGTGCCGGTACTACGAAAGTCTGCAGCATACGAGACTACTGCATTATCTGTCGTGACATTATCTTCGCCAGTACCACCACCGATAACAACGACCATACCATCAGCAAAGGCATTACCCATGCGCTCTGTGGTGTACTTTTCGGCCTTGAAACTAGCGTCGACTACTTTCATACGGTCGGTCACAAGCACCAGGTGAGGTACCATCCTTGCGGTCAGCTGATCCGACAAAACTGCTGCATTGGCAACCGTTCCAATGCGTCCAAGAAAATCTGCAGACCTCCCAGAAATACCTCTTGCCCGCAGCTCTTCACCGCGGAACAGATTACCTCCGCCTGGCACAACGAGCATGCCATCGATATCCAGATCAACCCGTTGCTGCATAGCACGCATAATCTTGTCCGCGGCAGCCCTAGTACCTTCTGGATGAAATGGCTCACCAGTTGTACTTCCCTTCGCAAATCGCTCACCGGATTGTTTTAGACAAACAACGCTCATGTGGACATGCCTCCTTCCAGCATACCCACCCTGATTAATTTGGCTTATTATACTATCTTTTTGCGCTTTGAGTAATTTGCCAGCCACCACGCGAGGTTAAAGGCAACGAGGCCGGGCAGAATGAGCTTTGGCTGATTCAACACTGCAAAAACCGCGACCAAGACCGCGTTAAAGGCAAACCACTTACCAAACATTTTGCGCGAGATGCGGTTTCGCAGATATTCTGCACCTAGATAGTAGTACGGGAAAACGGTCAGAACCAGGAATGTACTGGAAGCCAAACCAAAGATCAGGACCACTGCCAGACCTTGCCAAAATGGGCTTGTTACGGCCAGCGGGATCAGCGAGAAGATGGCTGTCAGACTGGTAGCGATCAGTGGACGGAACCGCTCGCCCAGTGCTTCGACGGCGGCGTCAACTGGCGACATACCGGCGCGGCGCGCCTGGTTGGCGTAGTCGGTCAGCAGGATCGTGTTCTTGATACTCAGACCGATCAGTGCAAAGAAGCCGAGCATGGCAAAGAAGCTAAAGGCATTGTCGGTTAGGTACAAACCAAGCGTGACACCAAACAGGCTGAATGGCAGGGCCATGAAGATGAGCAGCGGCTGCAGGAGTGAGCGGAACTGCACGGCCAACAGCAGGTAGATGACAAACAGCAAGATTGGAAACGCCAGAGCCAGTGTCTTGAACGAATCTTGATTCTCTTGCTCCTGGCCAAGATCAAACGTGACGTCTGATGTTTGCATGCCGTAGGCTGCGAGTTTATCGGCGTCAAACTCTTGCTTGACCGCGTCCTGTGCCAGGGTAGTGAGTGTGGTCGTGTCGGTGCCATCGAACTGTGCAACCACGCTGATGACGGGTTTGTTGTCGACACGTTTGTAAATATCGGTATTAGAAACCTGTGCATCTGTGATAGTCGCAACTTCCCCACTGACACGTGTCAATTTGTGGCCCTGCAAAAATGCGGCGATATCATCCGCTAACTTGACTGCCTCCTGGCGATTGGTCGCATTCACATTTACGGTAAAGCCGGCAGTTGGCGGACCTACGTCCAGCTGATAGATGTCGACTTTTGCGGCATTGAAGTTCGCGAAGGCTTTGTCCAATTGTGCGATCAAATCGTGCGAGCTGGGACCACGTTCGCCGTACGGAGTCAGGTTAACGTACAGGGTTGCCATCTGGGCTGAACCCAAACCGTAGTACGATGCGTTCTCAAAATATTGGTCGAGTGTATCGGCGGTGATCTTGTCGGCCTTTTCGGCAATGGCAGTGGCTTGCTGGACTGTCTGGCCGGGCGCGTAGGTCAACTGCACTGCGATTTGGTTAGTGTCTTTGGTTGACGGGAAAATGTTAAAGGTAACTTTACTAAAGATAAAGCCTGCCGCCATCACAAAGGTAAGGCCGATCAGCACGGCGCTGATGCCAACACCGAATTCTCGCTTGCGGTGATGTTGTGCCCACAGCATCGGCTTGCCGAGCCAGGTGGCAATGTTGTGCTCTACGCCTGCCGCAACTTCACGCACATTCTTTTCACCGAGCTGGTTTTTGCCCAGCAGCAGGAAGCGCGAAAATAGTGGGATAAACGCCAGGGCGACAAACAAGCTAATGAGCAACGCCGAAATAATGGTGACCGGAATGGCCCGGATGAAACTACCCAATATGCCGCTAACGAACAGCAGCGGCGCAAAACTTAGGGCCGCGGTGAGCGTTGCCGCCACCATGGCTCGACTGATTTTGCGCGTCGCTTCGGCAACCACTTTTTTGGCAGTTTTTTCGCGTTTGCGACTGGCGTCGATGGCCTCAACCATGATAATGGTGTCGTCAACAATCAGTGACAAGCCCAGGATCACCGCAAAGAGTGTAATCACGTTGAGCGAGTAGCCGATTAGATACAGCAGGCCCAATGTGGCACAAATAACTGTCAGCATTGACACGACGGTGATGATCGAAGCACGCAGCGCGATAACGATCGAACCGACTATCAACACAGCTAATAATCCTTCTAGCAAGACTCGTTGCAGCTCGGAAATACTCTCGTTGATGGTCGGTGCATTGCTGGCGCTGACAACCAAGTGGTAATCCTGGAATTCTGCCTGTGCATCAACATCCTTGAGTGCCGCCTGCAGCTGATTGTCAAGCTTGATGACATCAACGCCATCCACACCTGAAACCCCAATAATGACC
Organism: Candidatus Saccharimonadota bacterium; assembly: GCA_020427965.1. Taxonomy (GTDB): domain Bacteria; phylum Patescibacteriota; class Saccharimonadia; order Saccharimonadales; family UBA4665; genus JAGQNT01. The sequence continues at coordinate 4,155 of JAGQNT010000154.1, forward strand.
GACTGATAAAAGCTAGATTCGTTGTTATCACGTTCGCCGTAGCGGTCAAATGTTCTCTGAACGGTCAGTTCTTTGCCGGACGTAGGATCGGTAACCGACTCAAACGGACTTTGTACAAAGAATTCTTCGACTTGTGACAAGTTTTGCTTGTTTAGATATGCAACCGCCGCCTCCGCCTTGGCGTTCAACTGCTGCAGGCTAGCACTGTCATCAGTGCTGTAGAGCGAGATGGTGGCATCAATTTTCTTTGAATCGCCACCGGTTACACCAAAGTATGGTGCACTAAACTGCAGCTGGGCACCCTCGGGAAGTTTCACTTGTTCTTTGACGGCCTGTTCCAGTGCTTTTTGAGCCTCTTCAGATTTTACAGACTCCTGATACTGCACATAAGCTTGGAAGAAATTTCCATCGCTCGTCGCCTGAACGGAGGTTGCCTTGTCTTGCTTGAGGGCAACGGCCGAAATCGGTTCCGCAAGCGTGCTGTCAACCTTAGAAGCATCGTTGACGGCGTAACTACCACTAACGATGACGACCGGGATGTTGATGCTTGGAAAGCCTTCGCGTTTCAGCAGCGTGGTGTAACTAAACACCCCAAACACTGCGATCAGGAGCCAGAGAATGGCAGCCGAAGTCGAGTGTTTGAAAAAGGCTAGACTCAATTTTGGTAGCAGCTTGTCTTTTGCTTGAGAGCCAGCAGACTTAGTGGTCTTTTTCTTCACAGTAACCCTCCTAGATATATCTAGTTCAGTGTAGCAGAGTTACGCCGTTATAGCAGGTATATATACATAAATAAGTAATGGCACAACGCAGCGACAGCCACCATGATATGCCAGATCTCGTGAAAGCCGAACCAACCAGGCATAGGGTTTGGTTTTTCGATGATGTACAACACAAAACCGCCACTGTATAGCAGGCCACCGGCCGCGAGTAACAACAATGCACCTGACGGCATCGTAATGCCACCAATCAGAACCAAGACTGCCGGCAACCAACCCATGACGATAAACATGGTGTTGGTAATGTACTTGGGCAAGTTAGGTAGTGAAGCTCGCAAACTAATTCCCAGCGCCGCCAAGGCCCACACCACCATTAGCACAGACCAGCCGACGACGCTGCGGTATTGAATAAGTACAATTGGTGTCACGGTGCCGGCAATGAGTGCAAAAATACTGACGTAATCGAACGTCCGCAGTACTTGATTAGTTTTGGCCGACAAATTGAGTCCGTGGTGCAAGGTACTAAACGTAAATAAGCTCAGCAGCGACAAGCTGTAAAACACGAAGCCAATCACGGCCCACCAATCACGAGTAACTACAGCCTGGGCAATCAATAACACTGAACCAAGTAGCGCCAAGCAGCCCGCCGCCAAATGCGAGCTAGTGTTGATTATTTCGTTAGTGACGTGCGTGCTGCCATCGCGACTCAGTCTTTCCATGCCACCATTGTAACCTTAGCGAAGCATAAGCGGAGTGGTAAAATAACCGTATGGATAAAAGGTCGTTTTTACTAGCAGCGAGGGTTGGGTTTGGACTGATCGTTTTAATGGCAGTGACCGTTCAACTCGGCAGCACCTGGATTGGCAATACCAGTTTCAGTGTTATTAATTTCTTTAGTTTCTTTACCATTCAAAGCAATATTTTTGCAGCGATTGTGCTGATGGCCAGTGGGCTAGCCATGGTTCCGCGCTGGGCCATAAAATCAGACGTCCGTTTTGATTATTTACGCGGCGCAGCCACATTGTACATGACCATCACAGGGGTGATTTACATTTTGCTACTATCCCACGCCGACGTGCAAACGCCACTACCATGGGTCAACGCCATTCTCCACTATGTGTTTCCATTGGTAATGTTAGCGGACTGGGTGGCGTTTCCACCGAAAGAACGCATAGAATTTCGCCCTGCGCTGTGGTGGCTAGCCTACCCGCTGGTTTATGGCATTTACAGTTTGCTGCGTGGCTACTTTGCCCACTGGTACCCCTACCCGTTTATTAGCGTAAGTCAACAGGGCTACCTGCAAGTACTCATCAACTGCGTCCTCGTCGCAGTGTTCATGCTATTTCTACTACAAATAACACTCATGCTTTCGCGTTTTCGGCAAAAAAGTAGCCGGTAATTCACTGTTCTGCATGATGATCTCGTCGTAGTGTTTTTTGAAAACGTGACGAGCTTCTGGCAGGACAATTTTACGCGTCCAGTCTTTGTTGGCTTTATTGACGTTGTCAGCCATGAGTTGCTTGATCGGCTTATTTGGGTTCTCGTGCCACCAGACTGACATGAATGGGCCAATCAAGTGTGAACAACCGTCAGCGCTACTAACGATTTGAATTTCGATATCTGTCAGAGCAATGTCAATCTCTAGCTTTTTGTTTAGAATGTCGATATTAGCAATCACTTTTTCCGCAAAACTTTCACTGAAACCAAGCTCGAGTAATTTCGGCTTTCCGGCAGTGCGAGTCAGTTCATAATCTCTGTCAAACTCAATCATTTTGCCGTAATCGTGCATCCACGCCATAACGGTAACGACATCTTTGTCTGCTTGCGGATAGAACTGGGTTAACTCACCTGCTATTTGTACTACAACTTGTAAGTGCCACTTAAAGAACCATTGATGGTGGCGAAATGCAGGGTTTGCTGCCACCTCTTTGATATGTCGTACCAAAGCCTCTACCTTTGCTTCCATGTCGAAATTGTAACATGTGGTTTTTCGGTGGTATGATTGTGGTGATATAAATCCACCATGCAACAACCTTGGTTGTAGCTCGCAACCATCAAGGAATGTGGTTTTCACCTGATGAGCACTACTAATTTGGTCGATGCTAGTAGTTCTTAAAATACCTACGAAAGGGTGAAACTATGGCAAATAATACGTCAAAAATGTCCAAAGAAGAGCAGCTGGACTGGTATGACCGTACTCACAAGAACTGGCGTTCCTGGGGCAGCTGGTTCAGCTGGGGTTCGCCTGTCGGACTGGGATTGTTTTTTATCGCAGTCTGCTTCTGCATCTGGCTACTTGGCCAGACGTTTGGCTGGAACTAGGCCACCCAACTCAGCGCGGCGACTACTACATCCCGCGCTGTTTTAATTGTCTACAAAATTTAGTAGTTCGTTCCAGATGGCGTCGGCGATTTCGATTTCGCCGGATTCTTCGGCTTGTTTGGCCAGATTATCACCACGTTCGCCCGGTAGCGTGACGACTTGGCCAGGCAGGGGTTTTGCCTGCTTTAATTGATCGACCATGGCTGTAGAGCGCGACATAAATTCGTCTTTGCCAGCCAACAAGCCTGGATCAATCGCCATCACGAATGTGCCGGAACCGTCGTCCTCGTTGACACCTGGCGTGCCAGCTAACGTAAACGGTCCGCCCAGCAGCTGCACCAAAATCGAAAGGCCGTAACCCTTGTGCTCGGCAAAAGTAGCAATGGCGCCATCGAGCACTTCAGATGCATTGGTACTTGGTTGACCGTCTGATGAAAAGCCAATGCCCTCGGGTATAGCTTCGCCCTTTAGCTTGGCCTCAACAATGCCAAAGTACGCCATCGCGGCGGTTGCGTTATCAAAGACGACCTCGCCGCCGTTATACGGAAAGGCGTAGGATAGTGGATTGGTACCGAGCTTACCTTCCGACGAACCGGCCGGCGCCACAAATGAAAAACCGCCGTTACCAACATATACGAAACCTAAGAAACCCTGTTTGGCCATCTGGCGCGAAAAGAAGCCAATAGCACCGGATGAAGAAAAGGTGTGGTTAACGCCCACAATGCCAACGCCGTGCTGGCGAGCTATGTCCATAGCTTTTTCGGCCGCACGGTGAGTTGCAACCATGGAGTGTCCACCTGACAAAAGTGCGCCACAGCGATCCTCTTTGACGGTTGTGAGTTCTTGCACATCAGCAGCCCTGGGCACCCCACCTGTCGCAATTTTGGTAATGCCCTGATTGTTGCCGCGAAGTTGCGCATAGAGCAGGGTGTCAGCAATGATCTGCGCGTCATCGCCTTCGTAACCAAGTTTGGTAACGCCTGAGAGAACTTTCTGTTTTAAGTCTGCTACTTGTACTTTCATGTGATCTCCTCTGTGGTAATAATTGTAGCAGCTTACCAAATTTAAATAGTTCCCCTACCTAATACTATACTTTGTATAGTATTAGGAGAATTAACCCAGTTGGTCTATGTGGAACAGATCATTACTATACAAAGTATAGTAATGGAGTAGGGGAGTTATCTGTATAATATGATGCCATATGGATACCGAAGCCTATTGGCAGAAAAAACTCGCCGGGTACGCCAACGAAGATTGGGCAACGAAACCCTCTATTTTTGCCCAGTGGGCACTGCAACACTTCCCTGCCCAAGGTGCGCTTTTGGAATTAGGTGCCGGCCACGGGCAAGACAGCGCCTACTTTGCCGAACAAGGTTGGCAGGCTACCTGTACAGATTTTGACGAGTCGATCGTGGACGGCATTCGACGAAAGTACGGTGACAAACTACAGTATCAGGTCGTCGATTTATCTCAGACGCCCCTTCCCTTTGACGATGCATCGTTTGACGTTGTCTATGCACACTTGTCACTCCACTATTTTGACAGGGCCAAAACCCAGGAGTTGTTTCGCGAGATTGGACGCATCCTAAAATCAGGCGGCGTGTTGGCAGCGTTGTTTAACACCAAAGATGACCCCGAGTACGGCGACAATGAAAAGATTGAAGATGGCTACGTGATGGACAGTGGCATCTACAAACGCTTCATGGACGCTGACGATGCCCGCGCTTTTGCCGAAGGTTTCGAGGTCGTAGTTGCCGACAACCAAGGCACTACTCTAAAAGACGAAGCCAAAGGCGTTCACAACCTCATCCGCCTCATCGCCCGCAAACCAGCGTAATTGTTTTAGACTACGGCGATACTTTGGCTTGGTCGAAGTTGGCTGAGCGTATTAAAAGCGGAGTGAGCTGGGTGATTCAAAAACTCATCAAAACTTGTGCCGGTGATTGCCTCACTCGAACTATTCAACTTGGGGAATACCTCTTGCAGTAACCACGCCTGGAATACCGGACCCCACTTGCGGCCGCCACGACGGGCGGTGACAGAGCAGTTATCTACCATGTAGTCGACACCGCGCTTTTTCATGTATGGGTTGAGTGAGTCGACGGCCTCAATGACTGACTCGTTGATAATTTCCGACCAGTGGTGACCGTTTTGGCGTAGCACATCGATTTGCGCCATCATACCTGCAACATAGAGACCAGCGACAATTGGGTTAATATCGTGGAAGTTATCGAGTCCGTCACCCTCTTCGGCACGAACTTTTGCGCCAACGTCCCACATCTCTGTGCCGGCAACATTGCTCATGGGCATATTGTTGACACCGTCTTCGTAGACTTCTTCGACCTCGCGGCCACTCTTTACATCACGATAAATTTTTTCTGTGACCGTCCTGAAAACAGGATAGGCTGCGTTGTACGAACGAACAAAATCTTCCTTGTCGAAATCGTCCAAGGCCTCGTACACACCCCTTAGCCCAGCTTCGGAAATGGTTCTAGAAATACCCCGAACCAGTGACTCTACCGTGTACAGGTAGGCATCTCGTTGATACTGGCCTAGCGATAGCTCATTAATATATGCTGCTTCAAGAAGGCCATGGACCGCACCAAGTAGTATTGCCCGTTCGCCAACCAGATCAGAAAGTCGCTCGTTATCCAGGGTTGTGCGAAACGTAAATGGTGCACCAATACCATATGACCAGGCCAGAGCTAGATCCCGATCTTCGGGATCTTCTTCCCAGGCTGCACTAGCATTGATACCACTGCCCTGTTCATAGAGTCGCCTGACTGACGGGCCCATGCCTTTTGGACAAACACCAATGGTGCGGAGATCAGGGCGAATTTGCTGGCCACGATTTTCCACGAAACCTTTAAACAAGCCGTGTGCCATGCCAACAACAGCATCGGGTCGGAGGAAGTCTAAATAGTCCTGACCCATCTCCGCCATGCCAGCATCTGAAATCAGCATCAGAGCCATATCTGCCCTGCGCAGTCCAACTTCTGGAGTGACAAGTGTACCACCCTCTTCGGTAAAGCCATCAGTTTCTGCGCGGAGGCGAGTTGCTGAGCCCTCTCGCAAAGCAACTGAAACACGCGTGTCTAGACCTGCCGCTTGCAAGGAATTACGTAGGTTCATAGCGTGAGCCGGACCCTGAGAAGAGTAGCCAAGCACTGTTAGCTCGCCAATTTCTGCAAATGGTGCCTGTAGCAAAGAGAAGTCACGCTCACTGCCGTCAAGGACTGTTTCGATACCGCCCGGTAAGTCCAGTTGTCGTAGTTGTCCGGTCCAATGATCAGATTCAAACGTATTGTTGCTCATACACTCGCACCTCCTTGATTTGTATGCAGTCTACTGCGTTGCCCCTGATCAGGCAAGCATTAGCTGGACACTATCGTGGAGGTAGTTGGCCGGGTGGGGGCAGTTGGCCGCCCTGCTGTTGGCTTTGTTGTTGGCTAGTACCTTCGCTGTGTTGACCCGGTGGATCAATGGGTGTACCACGGAAACAACTAATGCTGTAGGGGAAATCTTGCGTCATGACGTAGTGGTAGGTTGTGACCTGCTTGCCATCAAGCGTGACTTTGCTGGTAATGCCGTGACACTCATCTAAATCACTGGTCGTCAGGATATTGGTGGGTCCAAGTTTTGGTCCGGTTATTGGGAAGCCATCCAGCGCAAAGCCAATAACTTTGCTGACGCTGGTGTCTGTAATGCAGCTACTGAGTGTGTGGTAGTGGTACTCGCCGTCCTTTTGCGGATGGCCGCTGCAGTCATCCTGAATTTCCCAGGCACCTGCGTCCCGGGCACCGGCGTCAAAGCCGTTGAACAGGGCTACGCCGGTTAACATGACTCCCGCTTCGCCGCCCATGCAGTGCGGTGTGCTGCTGTAAGTTGGACTGGCGGCCAATGCGTAGGTGAGCGTTTGGCCAGTGATGGAGTTGGGGTTGCGGTCGTATTGGTAGGCTGGGTCGGAGCTAAGGATCGGGAAAATACCGGTGTGGTGATCGGGTAAATCGTTTGTCGCGATGGTGCGGGTATCACCACTGACCTTGTTGCTGAAGCTAGCACTCCAGGTTTTGCTACCTTGAACGTTAATTTTTTTGTTGAGGTCGTATTCGGTGTTGTTATTTGTGAACCATGGGCCGCGGGTGTCGGCACCGCCGCCGTTTTGGTTTTGGGCGTATTGTGAGCAGGTGTAGACGTAGCCAGTTTTTGGCGCATCGGTAACCAGTTTGTCATCACCGACAGGCAGAATGCCGTCGGCGTATTTGTCGCCGTAGTTTTTGGTCGTGTCTAGAGTTAGCTGACCAACATTGTCTGCTTTTGGCGTACTGGATCCGACAACCGAGACACTGTTGGTTGGCTCGCCGCGAAACTGATTGTATGCCCACCAGATAGCACCAGCGCCAACTAACAATACCGCGATCAAGATGAGCGCCATCACCCATGGTGATTTTTTGGTGTTTTCTGGAGTTGCAACAACTGCCTGAAAGCGAGGCTCAGGTGTTTCTGGTGTCTGGCTGGGAGCTTCTGGAGCTTCGGATGGAGTGGTTTCTACTGGCTGTTCAGCCGGTTTTTCTTCATCCTGCATATGGCTATTCTACACGACTATGGGCTGAGGCGGTTGATGTCGCGTGGGAACAGGGTGGCTTCTTTGACGTTGCCCAGGCCAACGAGCTTTTCGGTAAAGCGTTCCAGACCCATACCAAACCCACCGTGTGGTGGCAAGCCGTATTTGAATGCGGACAGGTATGGCTTGAAGCCGGGGTGTTCTGGGTCGCCGCCTGCCATGTCTTTGAGCTGTTGTACGAGCACCTCGTAGCGGTGTTCTCGCATTGGCACGGTCGCGATTTCTACCCCACGGAATAGCAGGTCGCTGCGGTCGGCTAGCTCTGGGTTTTCGGCGTTTTTGCGGTGGTAGAATTTCATGCTGCTGACCGGCCATTCGGTCACAAAGACTGCTTCGCTGCCCAAGTTTTTCTTGGCGTAGTCGCAAATCCAGCGCTCTTCGTCTGGGCGCAGGTCGTCCTCGGCACTGTAGTCTTCCTGGTTGTTTTTGGCGTACAGTTCGTGGACTTCCTTCATCGTCAAACGCGGAAAGTTATCGGTTAGCACTGGTTTGTCGACGTTCCACTTTTTGAGATCGTCGCCGTAAGTTTCCCAGACCCTGTTAACGACGTGGTTGACCAGACCGCTGGTGAATGTCAGCAGGTCGTCGAACTCAATGAAGCCCATCTCGGCATCGATGGTGATGTACTCCGTCATGTGGCGACTAGTAGCGCTCGGTTCGGCGCGGTAGGTTGGGTTAGTTTCAAACACGCGCTCGAAGACACCAACCATCATTTGCTTGTAGAATTGGGCACTTTGCGCCAGTGTCGCTTCCTTGCCAAAGTAATCGAGCTTGAAAACTTCTGCGCCTCCCTCGGTTGCTTCGGCGAGTAGTTTCGGCGTGTTCATTTCGGTGAAACCGTTTTGGGCAAAGTACTCGCGGGCAGCTTCTAGTAGTTTGGCTTGGACCTTGAAAATAGTTTGTTCTTGCAGGTTGCGTAAGCCAATGACGCGGTGGTCAAATAACGTGTCGAGATTGTCAGGTTTGTGGCTGAGTGGTTTGTCGATTTCGATGAGCGGCTCGTCGGTAACTGGTACGAGCACTGTAACTTTGACGTCGTGCAGCTCGGCGCCACCTGGCGCGCGCGGCTCCTCTTTGGCAGTTCCGTCTACCGCTAACACGGTACCGATCTGCATACCGCGCAGTTTCTCGACTTCGTCTTTGTCCTTGATAACGACCTGCACTAGGCCACCGCGGTCACGGACATTAATGAACGTCAGGCCGCCCATCAGCCGCTTTTTGTGCAGCCAACCTTCGACGTGAACTTCTTTTCCGATCTGTTTGTGTACATCTGAACTGAGGGTTCGCATAAGTAAATCCTTGGAATTAATTTGTCTGGCCTGAGGTGGGTCGCCTACACAGTTAACGCTAGCCTGCGCGTTAGCTGCAGACCCCGGAATTCTTGTTAGAATTGGCCAAACGGTGTGTCATCGGGGTTATTTTACCACTTCTTCGGTGTTTTCGCTGGCATTTTCTGGCTCGACGGATTCTTCTGCCATATCTTGAACGGGTTTGTCTGGCTTGTCGCGCTTGGCAGCAACGGCAGATTTGCTATCAAACTGGACGAATTCCAACTCGCCCGGCTTGCCAAGGAGCGTATGTAAAATATCGTCAACGGTTAGGATGCCGACGTAATCCTGATGTTTGTCGACCACAATAAATAGACTGAATTTACTGAAGTAATAGGCGTGTAATGCCTGCGCGAGTGAATCTTTCTCGTGGACGTAAATTACTCCGGTGTGCATGTAGTCACGCACGTGGCCCTTGGCGCCCTTGCCTTCATTGACGTCGGTTAATCGGTGTAGATACAGCGTGCCCACAAAGTTATTGACCTTACCTTTGTAGACCGGAAAACGATCATGGCCAGTTTTGTGCAATTCGTCTAGAAACACGGGGCTGATGGCCTCATCTGCAGAGACGGCCTTGACTTTGCCACGTGCAGTCATGGCGGAACGAACCGTTTTGTCACCGAAGTGAAGTGCGTTGGTGGCAAGTTCTAGCTCTTCTAACGAAAGCCTGCTGTCAGTTTGGGCTTTTTGTTTTTCGAGCAATTCGATAAGGTCTTCGCGTTCGAAAATCCCAGTATGGCGAGACAGTGACAATCGGGTGTTGGCCAGACTAGCGATGCGACGAAACACAGGGTCAAAGGTGATTACAATCCAGGCAATAACAGGCGTAGCGGTGGCGGCCGTTTTGACCGACCAGGGATGTAGCCGACTATACGGCAACCAGGCAAACATTAACCACAGTAGGCCAACGATAGCGATAAGTGCCAGCACCGGAGGTGCGACGTTACTCAGCAGCAAAAAGCTACCAGCCGAGCCAAAACCAATTACCAGCCACAAAAATACTCGTAAGCTACGGCTATAGGCTACAACGCGCCACAACGTAGCAGCGACTGGATCACCTGCCTCGGCTTGGCGCTTTAACTCCTTGGCCGGCAAAAAGAAATAGGCTTTCTGCCAGCTAATGGCCAGACAAACCAGCAAAGCTAGAGCGACAGCAGCAACGTAACTTACCATATACCCCTTATGGTACGACGCTGCGGCAGCAAAACCAAATATCTTGAGTGGTTTGCTCCTGAGAGTGGCTAACTTGTATACTGTGTCTGACAACTGAGGAGAATCTATGAGCAAACAATTTTGGGCTGTTCTGGGCGTTTTGGCAGCTGTGTTTATTGGCATCATTTTTATTAACAACAAAGGCAGCAACACAACATCGTCAAACGTGCAGCCAACAAATCATGTCATTGGCAGCACCAGCAGTGGCGTTTTGGTGATGGAATACGGTGACTACCAGTGCCCGGCATGTGGCATTTTCTATCAAACCGTTCATGACACAATTAGTGACTACAAGGACCGGGTTCAATTCCAGTTCCGCAACCTACCCTTAACGTCTCTGCACCCAAATGCTTTTGCCGGCGCCCGCGCCGCTGAGGCTGCTGCGCTACAGGGTAAGTTCTGGGAGATGCATGATCAGCTGTATGTCAACCAAAACGTCTGGTCGAGCGCATCTGATCCCATGAGTTACTTCCGTAGCTATGCACAAAGCTTGCAACTAAACATGGAAAAATTCACCAGTGACTTCGCCAGCTCACACGTCAACGACCTGATTAACGCCGACATCACGGCCTTCGAGAAGACCAAAGCAGACAAAGCCACACCAACATTCTTCATTAACGGCAAGCAAGTCGACTCCAACAGTCTATTAGATAGCTCAGGCCAGCCGAGCAAAGAGGCCTTCGCCAAAGTCATCGACGAAGCGATTGCCTCTAAAAAACAATAAGAACCACCATTGCAGTGGCTCTGTATTGACCAACTAGAATTGTCTAGTAGTGGATAAATTGCGCCCAGGTTGGGCGACGTACGCGGACTGCGACCGGAGTTTCGCTACCGCTGTATACCTTTACTTTAATTGGCATTTTGTGCTCCGTGCCAAGACTCTATACGCGACCAACACCAACGTCAAACACGAACGATGGTTGCATCATCATACAAGTCCGGGCAAATTGTTTTTATTTTTAATGTTTTTGTCTCTCGCGACGCGTCTCGCATTCGCTCTTGAAAGGTAGTTCTATTGTAGACAAGCCGCTAACGCTTTGTCAACAATTTTTAGGCCGAAAAGCTGATGTACAACCAATGCTGATCGGCATACCGTGCTACGCTGGGTAGCAACCCTGGTTGTTTGTGGCGTCGGCGCAATGCCTCCCTAACTATGCTGGCAGAAATAGCGCCTGCAAAGCTATCAAAAATATAGAGTCCACGTGGCTGCCATGGCCATTGAGCTATGATGGCCTGAATTTGGGTACGAGTAACGCCCTGTCGCAAAGCTATCACAAACTCAGTCCTCTCAAACAAAACCCGTGCATCTGACCAGGTGGCGATTTTGGATACTTTGTCAGACCCCCAAATAAACACGAGCTCTGCTCCCGGAAATAACTTATGGAGCCGCAATAAAGTTCGGTTAACGCTAAAACTCGTATCTTCTAGTTCCAAAACTGAAAGTTTTGCGTGAGGCTTAACCGCACGCTGTAACATTGCTACCCGGTGGCCAAAATGCTCAACGCCATGTTTGTGACGCGGCCGCCGCTCGGGCAAGAAAACGACTTGATCGAGTGTTGCCTCTTCAATCGCTAACAACGCGGTTGTAATGTGGCCCGTATGTACGGGATCAAATACCCCAGCGTAGATGCCGATGCGTTTCACCCTGTTAAGCCCTCGCAACATTTTGTCGGCATGTGACAGGCCGGACACACAAAATGCCCGTGCACTGGCTGGATAGGATAGTGGCCACAGGCATCACAAAACAGTTCCGGAATCATCTCTCTCACCAGTTCTTGGTATGGGTCAATGTCTGTGTGTTGAGTTGAGCTATCCATGCATTCTATTGTACCGTGCCTGCCAAGACGCTAAAGCTATTCAGATGTAGTAAAATGGTAGTAGTTAACGAAAATAAACATGGATCAATCAATATTTACTGAACTCAGCCTGGTCATCGTCATCGTCGCAATGGTGTCTTTGGTGATGAGATTTTTACGTCAGCCACTTATTTTGGGTTACATTCTGACTGGCATTTTAGTTGGCCCGTCATTTCTGCACCTGATTCACTCCAAAGAGGCTTTTGATGGCTTCTCGACGATAGGCATCGCGCTACTACTGTTTATCATCGGCCTGGGAATGAACATCAACGTCATGAAACGCGTTGGATCATCCATTTTTACGACAGCGGGCGCACTACTGGTGACAATCGGTTCGATTGGCTTTGCCGCTGGGCACTTTATACTCGGCTTCACGCTGACAGAGGCCTACATCGTTGCTTTGGCACTATTTTTCAGCAGTACGATTATTATCGTCAAAGCTCTGACAGATAAGAAAGAACAGGATCGTCTACACGGTCAGATTGCCATTGGTGTAATCCTGCTTGATGACCTCGTTGCTACTCTTGCGCTGCTGTTCGTGGCCGCCGGACAAGATCAGACGGTTGGACTCAACGAATTAGGCCAATTGTTTGGTCGCGGCGTATTAATGTTAATTGGATTAGTCCTCGTTAGTAAGTTTGTATTACCTCGCGTGGTGAAGGCAATTGCCGCCAGTCAAGAAAGTCTGTTTTTGTTCGCGATAGCATGGGGTTTTGGCGTGGCTAGTCTGTTTGAATGGACCGGCTTTTCGATAGAAGTTGGTGCGTTGTTCGCTGGTGTCGCTTTGGCTTCACTGCCCTATGCACAAGAAATTGAGTCGCGGCTGAAACCGCTGCGGGACTTCTTTGTAGTGCTGTTTTTTATTACTCTGGGCGAAAGTCTGGAGGTTGCCCACTTACAACCCGCTTTGTGGCCGGCGCTACTGCTGTCATTCATCGTAATTGTCCTGAAACCGGCAACAATTACCTCCACGCTCGGTTTACTGGGCTATCCAAAACGTGTGGCGTTCAAGGCCGGTATACACCTGTCACAGATTAGCGAATTTTCAATCGTACTGATCGTCTTGGCGGCCGCCAATGGGCTCGTCGACGAGCGTCTGAGCGCCATCGTAACGATTGTGGCTATGGTCACTATTACTACTTCTAGCTATCTCACCCAATACGATACTCAGCTCTTTGCTATTTTTAACCGCCTAAAGTTATTTGATTTCCTATTTGCCCGCGACCGTAAGCACAAAGAGCGAAAAACAAAGGTTAAATACCAACTGTTTCTATTTGGTTACCACCGCGGCGGGCACGAATTTATTCGTACGTTCAAGCGCCTCAAAAAACGCTTTCTGGTGGTCGATTATGATCCGGGGGTGGTTGAATTACTGCAACACGAACAAGTTCCCTGCCTGTATGGCGACGCGAGCGATGCAGAACTTCTCGAGGAAATTGGTGTCCAGAATGCTAAGTTGATTGTTAGTACTATCACCGACAGCGAAACAAACCAGGAACTAATCAGGCATCTCAATTTCTACAATCCCGAAGCAGTTATTATTTGTAACGCTAACAGTTACGAGGAAGCGCTGCAGTTGTACGAACTAGGCTGTAGTTATGTGATGATCCCCCACTTTGCCGGCAGCGAACGTCTGAGTTCCTTGATTGTCAGGAATGGCATTGATCGACAGCACTTTGACCGCTACCGCCAGCGACATTTAGAGCACCTGGAGAAAAACCACCCACTGACGCTAGCCGAGGAAGCCCTCTAGGCTGCTATTGTACTTTCTTGTGCCGCCGGCTGGACACCACTGGTCTTTTTAGATTCATAAGAGCCGCAACTGGTGCAGTACTTATTCACTTTGCCGCTGTTGTGCGCATAGACAATACTACCCCGACTACCACATTTGCAGGTGCGTACTTTGTCCTTTGTAATCGTGTCGCCAGTTTTAGCGCGCAATTTGCTTGCTAAGAGTTTACCTTCTTCGCCGTAGGGATTAACTGCCTCTAATCCACAACTGCCAGCACCACAAAAACCGCCACCCGGTGCTTTCTCTGCGACTTCATTGAAACGTTGCTGGGCCTCGTCATATTGGCCAATCGACTCCAAGTATGCCACCTGGCGGAGCCCGTCAGCAGTGGCTTCATCAAAAATATCAATCGCCAAGCCACGGTCACGTTTGCTCATGTCTAGGAGTCGTATTTTCACAAAATCTTCGACCAGGCTTAGCGCTTGGCGTCTGTCAGTCTTATCGGCTGCCAGGTCCAGCACGAAGGCAGCGACCTCCTTGGCCAGATCCTTCAGGCTCGCTTGACGAGCCAGAGCCTCCTGTCGGAATCCGGCATAGTCTTTTACGAAACCCCTAGCAACTTCCTCACCCATAAAAATGTTAGTGCACCACTGTTCGGTTGCCACCTCGTCTAGTAGCGCCACAAAATCCATTAGGTCGTCCTCTACCAGCAGCTGGGAGCCATGCAGGGTTGTTTTATCCATGTGGCCCGCTTCGACGTTTCGACGCTGGAGCGCTATTTGTAGAATTTCGTGGGTGATGTACGTCCCTGGTAATCCCACCTGTTCTTCAAACCTGTCGTCAGTTTTACTGTCCAAACGAATATCACGTATCATTAACTTCTGAATTTCGGGCACGTAACCACCGTAGCCTTCGTGCTTGCCGGTTTTTTGATCACGACCAAAACGTTCAATGGCCCAATCGGTACATTCAGATATTGTCCTTATGGTATCAAGGCCCGTTGCGACAGCTCCTAGGCCTCGCACCATCAACGCCGTTGCATCTTCAACGCGCTCATTAACTCGTCGATCTTCTTCCTCTGGCGTAGCGGCAATTGGTACCAATGCGTTTTCTGTCATCTGCCTGATAGACAAGCCATGCGAGAAAAAAGATTGCTCTTCAGGCCTGAATTCATGCCTCAGCTCCGGGAAATACTCAGGTCGCTTTTTGCGATACCACTCCGCTACTAACCGGTGACAGTCTTGCACCAAACCCTGCTCATGTTCCCCGTATTGAGAGCTATCGAAACCGTACGTTTGACCTGCTTCTAGCGTGCGATCAGCAGTTGACAGTGCATCGACAGGTAGTAATTCGGTGCTATTTTGGGATACTTCAGAATCTTTACGAGCATCCAGGATGCCTCTGGCAAGTTGTCTTTCGATATCTCGAGCCTCGGCCAATTCAGGAATTGAATCAGCTAATACATATCTGTTTTGAGAAGGCTGCTCGGCCAAGATTTCCATAAAAATACCCTCTGCCTAGCAAGCAGAGGGTCACGGAACGTAGTCGTGTACGCTTCTGCTCGGAAGACTTTTATCCGTATCTGGCTTACTCGCGAGGAGATTACAGTTGCGGCACAGCTTGGGATTCACACCCAATTCCGGTTTTGGTTGTTAATATTTAGTAGTTTAGCACTCAAACCGAGCACTAGATATGGTATTTTTGCCTACAACTAGGTCGCCTTAAAGCTAGCAATTGCATCGGTGAATATTGTGTTGTCGGGTCCAGCGCTATGGTCGGTATAGACGAGAAGGTAACGGTGTTTTGTACCCTTTACGTTTGTCAGACGAACAAAATTTATTCCATCACTGGAACCTGTTGCTAACACATTACGGGCTGCGTTACTCATGTCACAGTAGAAATCAATCCCTGACCACTTAGCCGGAGCAGCACCAGTACGAGGATTCAAGTTCTTTTTGTCAGTAAAATTCACACAATTCTCAGAGACATCTCCAGCCAAAAGCAATCCATTGCCATTTGCCTTCACCGGTAGTAACATATTGAACGATTTCGTAAGCGGAATGTTATCAACATATATTTCTATGAGGCGCGTAGCTGCTTCCTTAGAGGCACCTCGCCAGGCAAAGACATTAAAGCTGACGTTTTCCTTTTCTGGTTTCCAGCCTTTTGGAATTTTAACGGTGAAATGATCACCCTTGACAGTTTGGGTCTGTGCTGTCGGCACCGTAACACTCGTCGTTTGGGGCTCTGCTTGACTAATAGTAGTCTCGGTCTGGAGCTGCTGGAAAAGCCAGACTGCGCCAACAACAACCCCACAGATTGTCAGAAACAGTATGGTGGCCGCGATTTTGTGCGAATGATGAGTTGTTCTTCCAAGTCGATACATGATAATTAGACCTCATTAGGGTTCTGCTTTTTTAACGTATTCAATCTGGCTACAAAGCTTTGGGCCGCACCTTCCAAACCAAGTACCCGCAAGGCACTGAGGAGCGTCGCCAACTGGTCTACCTGTTCATTTTCGGTAACCGTGCCAGCCTCTACCTGCTTAAATTGGTGTTCTACTTTGCCAATCAACCATTTTTCCTCTGCGGCACCTATTTGATTAGAGGTTATTTTGGGCTGTTCAGAAGGATTTACAACTTCGAGTGAACGGGCATTGTAATCTCTTTTTCGTAGATGACCGCGTTTTATCAGACTGTTAACGTGCAGCGAGACGGTCGCTACTGACGTGTAGTTGAGTCCGGTCATGATCTCGCGGTAGCTAGGACTATAACCATGCTCGGTGATGAAATTTTCAATAAAAGTCAGGAGTTCGCGCTGTTTCTTGGTGGGACGAACGACAGTCGATGTTTGCTTTTCGTTCATACATAAGCATTATGTCACATAAATCGCAATGTGTCAGTGGGTACAACCGATAATCTATACTATGTACATGAAGTTTGAACGCTATCTCACCTTGGTGTTGACGATTCTCGGTATGGGAACCGCGTATATTTTTATCCGAAATAACCAGCCGATGGGCGTGCTGCAACAGTTTTACATTTACGTCTCGACTATTACTTTTGTTCTGTTAGTTGTCCGATTTTATGTCTAGATCGCAGTGGATATCAATGCATCAGTAAGAGAGAAAGGCAGTTTTGAGGGTCGAAGTACACCTATGATGTGGTTGGTTATGTTTGGTAGATCTCTGATCTATATGGTTATTCCAGCAACTATTCTCGGCCTAATACTCGTACTACTTGCTATGTGGCTGTCATAGCCTTCAGTAAAGTTTTCACGGGGTTTTCACGCGACAACATTCACCTCTGTTATTTCGATTTTTCACGACTTTTCACGGTTGGCGCCAACGCAATGCCTGCTAGGCCCCACCAAAGGTAGGCAATCGTATCGTCGGTCCAGATGTGCATCAGCATAGCCATGACAGTCAGGCCAACCATAGATGCTAATAGCGTCTGGCCAAGTGTAGTTTTGCGCTGCTGCCAAAGCAGTTTAGCCGTGCCTGCGTAAATAGCAAGGAACAGCCCTAGGCCAAGCCAGCCAACCTCCTGGCCGATTTGTAGGAAATAGTTCTCGGCGATACGAACTGAATGATCTGTGTTGTAGTAGCTGGCAGGCCCTGCCGTACCAGGACCACGACCGAGTGCTTCACGCCAGCTAAACACTTGCTTTGTAGCCGCCCAACTGGAGCGTAAGTGTGCCGCATTTGAACTAACTGCCGACACTGAATGTTCGTCTGTATGGAAGAAGGTATTCTGTACGAAATCGTTATTGCGCAGCACAAACAGACTGCCCACACACAGTACCATTATTGCCACTGTCACTATGATCATCTCGCGTCGTAGTAGCCGATGACCCAGACGTAACGAGGCCACAACGAACAGTGCAGCCATGGCCCCCAGCCAGGCGCCTCGTGAACCACTGGCAAACAACGCCGCCAGCGTGGCTGCCATGGCTACCACTACCAACCAACGCCGTTTGAGCCAGTGGCTAACTGCTGCGATGTAGCTGACCACAAGTATTAAGTAGCCACCAAATAAATTGGAACCGCGCAGTGAGGACATCACTCGCAGATACGACACTTTGTGGTCGATAGTTTGATACGGCTCGATGGTGTTTGGCCCGTAGCCAAAATGTCGCAACACGTCGTACGGCAACAGCCAACGTTGCGCTAAACCAAAACCAA
>JAGQNT010000155.1 GCA_020427965.1 Candidatus Saccharimonadota bacterium
GCAGCGGCGGCACCCACAGGATGCACTCCTGATGGATCAGGCGCACCAGTTCGTTCACACTGCCGGTCTGTTGCCACAACAGGCTCAGCACCAGTGCCATCATCACGGGCAGGGTCAGCACCCGGGCGCGTAGCCCCAGCGCCTGAAAATGACCTACCTGCGCCAGCGTCGCCGGATGAACGATCTCGCTTATTCGCACCACCACCTGTTCATCTGCTGGCGCACTGACCGGCCGCTTGCTGCGATCCCGTTGAATCGCTCGCGTATGGCGCACGTGCTTGTCTTTGGTTTCTTTGCCTGCTCGTTATCTTTGCTCATGCACCTATTTTACCGGCTGTTTTCATCTAGCCCTTGATTTGACAGCCACACAAATCGCTTAATTTGTAACCAATGCACTAAACGTCACGTTCATACCAAAAGCACTTTCTTTGCACTTTTTCCTTCTATACTTGAAGAAATCTACATATAATACTGATGGAAGTTGCGCAGTTGAACTTTTTTGATCGAGTAGAGATACGATATATCGGGCCTTCGTGGCAAGTGCGCAACTTCTAAATAAAACAAGGACTGCAAAGAAGATTTACAAGAATTTACGACTAGCCTTTATATGGCTTTTCTAGTCCACAGTGTTAAGAACGCGTACTCCAGACTCTGCTCAGAGAGATTTCAGTTTCGCTTCAGAATTTTGCACCAGATGAGACTCAGCCTGGATTGAGTGCATAATGAGATAATGCTCAATATCAGCCCAATTCAGCCGTTCTAGCGGTATGGCCATCATCTTAGAGACCAATCTTGGTTACCAGTCTAGGTTTGATTGATAGAAAGGATCCAAACAGATTTCAGGTCGCCGACATAGTTGTAGATATCGAGACAGTGGAGACTGAAAGATGAATACTTCCTCCCTCTTCAATAAAATTACTTCGTTAAGTTTGAGCAATCTATCTCCAGTAAGTGTGGCTGTTCTTGGAACCATTCGACTTACCGTGAATGGCAAACCAGCACGGATCAAGAGTGAGAGTAAAGCAGCTTATCTCCTTCTATACTTAACCCTTGCCCGTCCACATCGTCTACAACGCACAGAGTTACTTGATCGTGTCTGGCCTGGCGTGGAGTCTACACTGGCTGGCCAGTGTCTCAATAGCTTGACTTACAGCTTGAATAAATTGACTCGTCCTTTTTTGAAGATCCCTGAGCTTATTATACATCAGTCTGGCTACTATCACCTTAATACAGAAGAAGGTGTTACAGTCGATCTTGATTATTTTGAGGCTTGGAGCGAACAAGGCAAAAATCTTCTTGCTAACGGAAATATCTCGGATGGTCTTGCGTTCTGTCAACAAGCATTGGCACTGTATCAAGGGAAGTTGGGTGGTGAATCGAACTTGGAGACTTTGATCGAGCGTGAGCGACTTCACCTAATTTTTTTAGATTTGCTGGCGCGTTTAGCGGACCATTACTATGCCCACCATGAGCCTGTAGAAGCCCTTTGCTATATCCAACGCCTGTTGACCCACGATCCCTGTCGAGAAGATGCCCACCGTTTGGCCATGCGTTGTTATACACGTATCCACCAACGCACGCAAGCACTCCGCCAGTACCAGCTCTGCTGCCAAGCATTGGCGCTTGAATTCGACATTCAGCCGGAGCCTGAGACCATAGCTCTTTTCGAGCGGATTCGATTGCATCCCAATAATATTTGCTCGAATTGAAAGCGCCGCAGACGTTCACATTTGGACTCGAAAATAGCAAAGAAGGACGATTGCAAACAATAGCTGCGGCCTCGCACGTGGCGAGTGTAAGATAGCTCAGTCACACTGTATTGGTTCTGTAGTGCGGGAGTTTAATCTAGGTCTTCCGCTCTGCACCGCAGTTCTACTCTCCTCTGGACTCCTCGCACTGTATCCTCGTCTCTTCACGCATTATTCAGCCAGATTCCATACCCATTTCAGTCTCACCTTAACTATAGTCAAGCCCTGCCTCAGTCCTAAGTGGGATACTTGATAATGTCTAGATATTCATTGGCAGAGGAGTGTGACTGATTGTCAAAGACAACAGAGGCCAATCAGCTGGGGAGTAAGCATTACGTAACATTGCTCGTCCGCTTGCTGATTGATCAGCAGGGCCAACTACAGCACGGTATGGTGGTAGGCCTGCGCGGGAAGGAAGTCGGGAAGTTTCGGCAATTAACCGAGCTCCCCACCGTAATGGCTGACTGGTTGACAGACTGGACACAAGGGCAAGAGTCTGCGGATACGAGTGAGCAATATTAAGGATAGGAGAAACCCTATGGCAACAGACAATATCGGTTTGGACCAAATCCGAAGCGCGTTGAGCGCGGCCGGAGATCCATGGGAGGCAGGGGTGACGAGCTTATCGTCACTTTCATTTGCGGAGCAGCAGGAGCATCTCGGTGTTACGCCGCCGCCCGGCGAACCAAATGTAGAGGAGATTGCTCAGCGGTGGCCTCAGATGCAAGATGCAATCAAGACAGCGGCGCTTACCGCAGTCGGGGCACCAGCTGCCTACGACCTACGAGATGTCGGCGGCAAGAACTTTGTGACGCCTATCAGGGATCAGAAGAACTGTGGCTCATGCGTCAGTTTCGGAACGGTGGCCACTGTGGAGAGCACCTTGCGTATGCAACGCAATGACGCGAATCTTGCGGTGGATTTGAGCGAGGCGCATCTATTCTTTTGCCACGGCCGCGACGATGGTGCAAGCTGTTCAGCTGGATGGTGGCCACAGAAGGCGTTCGACGCCTTCAAAAGCAAGGGAGTGGCTGATGAGGCATGTTATCCTTACGACAATGGCCTCGCCAAGCAAGATTGCAGCGGCCTATGCTCAAATTGGGCTGAGCGTGTAGTAAAGATTACGGGGTATACGGCCTTAACTGGCCAGCCAGCGCAGATCAAGGAGTGGGTGTCGACGAAAGGGCCAGTGAGTTCCTGTTTCGTTGTATACCAAGACTTCTTTAGCTACAAAAGCGGGATCTACAAGCATGTAACAGGCGGGCAAGCCGGCGGTCATTGTGTGACTATCGTCGGCTACAATGACAATCCAGGCTACTGGATCTGCAAGAATAGTTGGGGCACGAATTGGGGCGAGCAGGGATTCTTCCGCATCGCCTACGGCGAATGTGGAATTGATAGTTGGCTCAACCACCGCGTCGATAGCATTGCAAACACTGGCTGGCAGACCAACTGCCGTGTGACCGGCCTGTGGACAATCAATCAAGATCGCAACGCATGGGTCTACTTTGAGGGTCTTGGCTGGCGGAAGATCTCGCCCGATAACGACAACATCTTCTTTGACATGCTGGCACACCTCATTGCAGCAAAGGCGGCCGCGCGCCCCGTGAACTTCTACGAGGAAAATAGTGTGATCAAGCAGATCTACGTATTTTAGACAACAGAGGGAGAGCAACTATGGCTGAAGCAAGACCAACAATAGGGCCGGGCGGCCCCCAAGCGAACGTTACAAACAGCGAGACGTCGATGCCGGGCCAAAACCCGCCGACAGGTGCAGGCGTTGAAACCCTGGCGCCTCCAATAGTAGGGATGGGTGATGCAGCGCCATCGCTGCCGATGACCGCAGGCGTGACTGCCGGCGTGGCCGCTTGGCAGAACAACAAACGGATCAGTGCTCTCTGGTCAATCAACCAGAATCGCAACTCATGGGTGGGTGTTGATGGTATAGGCTGGAAGAAGCTGGTCAACAACTCCGACAGTGCTATCGTGGCGCTCACCATGTTGGCTTCACACGCTCGTGAGAAAGGATCAGTCGTCAACTACCGGGAGGAAAGCGATGGCATGATCTACGAAATGTACGTTTGGTGACCAATCCACGCAACCTATAGTGAGATAATCAATAACAGGACGATGCTAACCAGTATCGTCCTGTTGTGCATGAGCCAATGTTATACAGAGTAACGGAGGCGAGAGGAAGCCAGAAATGAAAAAGGGATTCGCGTGTGCATTCCTGGCTCTTGTGGTTGTGGCTTGTGCGTCGTCTAACCAAATCCCAGCGCAAGCACCAACCAGCACTGGTGTAACTGACGCACTGGAGGAACAAAATATGATACTGAGCGAACAAGATTCCGGCCGCACCGTCGAAATAGGGGTAGGCGAGGTCGTCACCGTACGTTTGAAGGAAAACCCGGGAACAGGCTATCGCTGGTCAGTGGATGCCACAGATGGACTAGATCTAATAGGCGACCGCTCTGAGGTAGGCGGCGCCATCGGAGCGGCCGGTGTGCGAGAGTTCCAGTTTCGCCCTACGAAGGTTGGTTCATACGAACTTCACATAAAGAATTGGCGCGAATGGGAGGGCGAAAGCTCGGTCGTTGGCCGTTTTAATGTTCGTTTCAGCGTGAAATAAACCGGACATGGTGGACAAAAGTGATATTAAAAAGAGACGCCTGGCGGTGGCCTTGATAATAATTCGTTCGCA
>JAGQNT010000156.1 GCA_020427965.1 Candidatus Saccharimonadota bacterium
CACCACATGCCAATCCACATACCAGTCCGCAATGAGTCGGTCGACACAAGAGTAGTCGTCCGGATCAAGTAAGGAAGCCAATCGTAAGCAGGCGAGTCCTCTCCTCACAGCTCGCCGGCTTGCGCAGCCGATGCTCAACGATGTTAGCAGAATCTTCTGCGCGAGCCTTACCCCCGACCAAAACAAAAATAAACAGAGATCCACCACATGTCTTATCAAACAACTCAGCAATTCTACTCTTCGAGACGACGACCAATGGCCGCTAGCGGTTGGAACCGCAATCAGAATACGGTTGCATTCGTATCTAACGTCAAGCTTGGTCCTGTCGCACATACAGTGCTCGTAGCACTCATGATTACCGTTCTCGGTTTGATTTATCTGACGCAGGCGACGAGAGCAACGACGTACGATTACGAAGCACAGAAGATCGACAATCAGATCGCAGAACTTTCTACGAAAAAAAGCGACCTTGAGGTTGAAAACGCCCGCCTGACAGCGCTTGAAAATGTACAGAACTCTAACGTAGCGAAGGCTATGACCACACCCGAAAAGACTGATTACGCCCGCTAAGACGTCGTTCGGAAGGGTATAATTGTGTAATGCAGATTCTCTCACTTCAAAAGGGTAGCCGGTCGGTCCTGTTGGCCACGCTCCTTTTGGGTATGATGGGCATTTTCGTTGCCAGGCTGTTTTATTTGCAGATCATCATGCACGACGAATATGTCCAACAGGCGAACGCTGAACAGATTAAACCACTCATCATACCGGCAAAACGCGGGCTCATTTATGCAATGGATGGCAATACACCCGTACAGCTAGTCATGAATCAATCTGTCTACACGTTGTTCGCAGATCCAAGCATGGTTACGGAGCCAGAGAAAGTACTTGATGTGGTACGCCGTGTTGCCGGCGGTAATTTGCGTCCGAACCTGGAAGCACTTCTCAGTAAAAAGCAGAGCCGTTATCAAATCTTGGGTACCAAACTGACCCGAAAACAGGCGGAG
>JAGQNT010000157.1 GCA_020427965.1 Candidatus Saccharimonadota bacterium
AAACGAGAAAACCCCGAGCCCTGCGAGAGGAACTCGGGGTTCCTCGATCGAGGGGACGGGGCTAGTTGACAGCGTTGACGCCGTCGTCTGTCTGCGTGAAGCGATCTTCGGGACTGGCATCAGGAGCTTCCGCACGCGCCCGGGCTGCCGCAATCGCCATCTCGCCCGCACGGTTAAGTACAAGGTCGCAGAAAGCCATCACGATCTGGGCCAGGAACACGTCTTCGAGCTCGGTACCACCACTGACTGCCACTACCAGGTATGTGACCGGATCGTAGATCCCGCCGCGCCACGGATAGTAGCCATCGGCTACATTGAACATCATCGGGTAGCTCGCAAGCGCAGTGGAGCTATCCATTCGAGCTTCCGCTTATATAACATCTGCATATATAGCACAATAGGATGGCTACATTATGCCGATTTTTGAGCCTAGATGTATAAAAATAAGCATTTTTGTGTTACTATCTGGCTAGATGATAAATCGTCAAATCACCGACTCTATTCGGCAACGTTTAAATAAAGGTAAGGTAATTATCTTGGTCGGGGCGCGTCAGGTTGGCAAGACCACCCTGACCAACCAACTAATCGCCGACTACCCCGCCGAACAGGTCTTCAGCATAACTGGCGATGACTTCGAAACTCAGCGTTTAACCAAAATGCCTGCCAGCGAGATTGAGGCTCTGATCGAGCCCTACACCTGTATCTTGCTTGACGAAGCTCATAAGGTTAACCGAATTGGCGATATTGTCAAAGCCCTAGTCGACAAATATGGCGACCAAAAACAGATAATTCTAACTGGCAGTTCGACAATTGGTTTGGTCGACAAAACCAGTGAGCCACTGACTGGCCGCAAACGAGTTTTTGAGTTATATCCGCTCAGTACCAACGAACTCGAGTTGTATGGTGAGGCTCTGCGTAGTCGTTTACCCGAGTTACTGACTTATGGTCTCTACCCAGAGGTGGTTAATGCATGCGATGAGATTGATAAACGTGATGCAATCCTCGAACTGGCACGCAGCAGCCTCTACCGCGATGTGCTCGATGTAACCGGTGCTCGGGCTAGCGGCGACTTGGTTGCGCTGCTTCGCTTTCTTGCTCAGAGTATCGGCGAAACATTGTCGATCAACGAAATCAGTCTCAAGTTGAGTATTGATAGGCGGACGATCGATCGTTATATCGACCTGCTCGCCAAAAGTTTTATAGTTTTCCCACTTATGCCCTATTCGCGCAGCGACAGCAGCCTACGGCGGTCTTACAAGGTCTATTTTTGGGATGTGGGTGTACGTAACGCCATTTTGGAAGATTTTACTCCGCTCGAAGAGCGCAGCGACACCCAGGCTCTGTTCCAAAACTTTGTGATTGCCGAGCGCATGAAAAATGCTCATTACCGGGGCGATCTAACTCATTATCACTTCTGGCGCAGTTACGACGGTGCCGAGGTCGATTTGGTCGAGATTCGCAACCAAGCAGTGCATGGCTTAAAGCTTAGCTACGACGGCCGCTATATGCGTGAGAGTAAGTTGTTTGATAAGCTCGAGCCAACCAGTTATAACGAAGTTACTCCAGACAATTTACAATTTTAATAGTTTCTAAAGCAAAGCTTTAGTTTTCATTCTTACTTTTGGCGGGCAAAAGTAAGACAAAACCTCTCGGGTAATACCAAAAACATAACTAGCAAAAGCACTAGCAGTTAACCTGTTGTCTTGCGGAACTTGCTGGTATGCTGCCAGCTGCAAACAGTCCTCGACAACATGCTAGCTACTACCACTTTTGCTAATCAGTTTTTGTCAGACCCGATCATTATTTAGAAACGAGAAAACCCCGAGCCCTGCGAGAGGAACTCGGGGTTCCTCGATCGAGGGGACGGGGTTAGTTGGGGTGTCGGCGGACATACACCCCCAGTGCAAGCACAAGTAGGAACACCAGCCAGCAGATACCGACGATGCCGAAGGCGATCTCGCGGGCGTCTTGGCTCGGCCAGTATTCGGTCGGCCAGGCAAGCCTTGAGACCCAGAGTGAGCCAGCGGTTCCCCACAGCGATAGCCACACCCCCAGCCAGAGCTTCTCTTGCGGGCTAATCACCACGATCAGCCCCAGCAGGGCCATGCCGGCAGGCATGACGCTCGCCAAAATGATCATCCATTCGGGAGTACCTGCAATGTGCTTGGCGATGACAATACCCCCGACCAAGTTGGCTGCGACAATCATCAGACCGCACAGACCAACCAGGAACCACCAATTACGCCTGGTGCTGGCGGTAGTCGACGGACGTGGACTGCTGAATGCGTGCATCACACACCTTCTCTCACCGTTGTGCCGAACCGCCTGTTGCGATTCTCTGTTAACACAGCTCTTGCGAGATACCAGCTGTATGCCCATCTACCTCTAGTAGCTCACAAGAGTACATTATCATAACATAATTACAAAATATGTCTACCCCCTCAGTCTATTATCTATGTCCGCGGTAGGACCAAGGGTGTATATAACGAGAAAACCCCGAGCCCTGCGAGAGGAACTCGGGGTTCCTCGATCGAGGGGACGGGGTTAATCACTTTTGGGTGGGGTGAAGGCTCGACTCAGCGCATAGCCACCAATGGCAATTTCCGTACGCGAAACCTCACGGATTCCCCAGCGAGTCACCTTGCCAAGCGGGTCGATTTCGCTACCCCGCCAGTTGACCAGCCGAACTTCCACCGAAATGCGCAGTGGTTTGGATGGCGGTTCAACCTTGTTCATGATACGTGCCAGCGCTTCGAGTTTTCGGGCGATCTGATCTGCGTAGTTGGCGTAGATGTCGTGACCCAACTCGAGCACCACCCAGACATCGGGCATACCCGAAGCGCGGACCACTTCTGCCATCACAACGCCGACTTCATACTGCCTCAACGCTGGAATACCCTCGATGCCAGCCGTTGCATCGGCGACCAAGGCTGCGCCCCGATCAAACAGGTTGTTGGCTAGTCCTGCGACATTACCAATTGCCCAACGCTCATAGCTGATTGTCAAACAAACGGGCATAACCCTGCCCTTTCGGGTCGCTGGGCATTGCCCAGATCCCCCACCTTGAGGGATGGTTTTTATTATATAATAAACA
>JAGQNT010000158.1 GCA_020427965.1 Candidatus Saccharimonadota bacterium
CAGTATGGAAAAGTTCGCGGGCAAACGGATCGAGCGGATTGTGCAAGGCATACGTTATAGTGACGGCGCCCGCAAGCGTACGCTGACATTTTGTAGCACAATCGGCCAAGCTGAGAACGTACTCAAGCACATCGAGTCTGACGGCATCGGTATTGCAATGGTTACTGGCGAGACACCAAAGAAAAAACGCGAGGAGCTGATCGAACAGTTCAAGTCTGGCGAGATCAAACACATGGTCAACGTCGGCGTATTTACTACTGGATTCGACGCACCTGTTTTGGACACTATCATTCTGGCACGGCCGACAATGAACCTGGCGCTGTATTACCAAATGGTCGGACGGGGCATCCGTAAAGATCCTGACGACGACAGCAAGGTACTGCATGTTTATGATCTAGTCGGAGTCACCGAGCGACTAGGCCGAGTTGAAACTATACGCGTACAACGCGAAGAGCATGGCTTCAGGGATGAAGTCTGGTCTGAAGTTGGCCGTTGCGACAACACTGAGCTATACAGCTTCAGGGTCACACCAAAGGAGAAGGGTCATGCTAGACGAGCAAATTAAAACAGCACTGAGCGTGATTGTGCACTTCATGCTAGAAAATGACACACGCGATTTCAGTGTCGCGACGTTCGTAAACGGCGGTTTTATGAGAATTCGAATAACAATGGAGGAGGTACGAGAAGATGGCTAAAAAAGCGTATGGGTACGATCGAATGATCGACGTTTTAGAGAATAATCGCCCATCAACCATGACTGGGGTACCGCCAAGAGATAGTGACAAAGAAATGCTGATTCAAATTCTGCAATTCGATGGCGCTGGTCTGACGGCAGAGCAGTTGACGACTATCCGCAAATTCAACTTCGAAAGTCTGACGCGGGCACGCCGTAAATTACAGAACGGGGGTAAATATCACGGATCACCAGAAGTAATGCGAAAGCGCCGTATCAAAGGGTACGAGCTACAGCGAACTGCGCCGACTGAGACTGCTCAGGGCGTGCACCGAAGGATTCGGGAGAACGAGTGATGCGCTGGGTGGGTTATACATTTTGGGGTATAGTAACAGGTATGAATTGCCTCGCGATACTACTGTTAGTGACCCTATATTTTGGTAACACTAGCGTGTTGTATATTCTGTGGGACACCACATCTAGCGTCTGGTATTTTGCAGGTGGTGGTGCTATTCTGGGATTAAGTTTCGG
>JAGQNT010000159.1 GCA_020427965.1 Candidatus Saccharimonadota bacterium
ACCGTAACGCCGTTTACTTGATACCGATAATCACGATTTAAGGACTCGAAGTAGTCTGGCAGCGTGACTAAAGCTTCGCCGCTGCTATCAGTAGTGACAATGCCATCATACATATTCTTTACGTCCGGTGACTCCACAAACGAGTGAAAAAGCAACTTGTTGGCTGGATCAAGTGGATGATCGATGACAAACGTGCCAGACGATTTTGAGAGCGTACCGGTGACCGAAGCTCCCCCGGTTACACTTACCGTGGGCGTGTGTTTTAGTGCAGTCTGCGCATAGGTAAGTGCTACCGGGATTAGCCCGAGAGTAAATAACACAAGGAACCACGTAGTGAGTATTTCTGTCGTTGTTCTTAATTTTTCCATGAATCGAGTATCTTCAGTCATGATGATTGTGTCAGATTATGGCTTACCCGGCAAGGTGAAGTGGGTCGAGCCACTGTCTTGGTCAGGTCGTAGATTTGGCCACTCACCCGCATCGAAGCGGTCTGCCGAGAGTCTGGTTGAGACCTCTCCCTTCGATCGGCTCATAATAATAAGAGTGTTGTTTGTCACATCTTTTTGGTAAAAGACACTATCAGCAAAGCTAGGTGTAAGAGTGACGATCAGTTTATTCCAAGCGTCACCGAAATTCGTTATCTGGTAAAAAAGCCAGAGATCGCTTCCCTCCTCCAGTTCAGACCAGGCGATACGCTTTTCAAAGTAACCTGTTTGCGCATTGTATTCATCAAGGATGATGTTAGTAGTCACTTCTTCCTTTATGCCAACTGACGACATTCCGAAAGTGGCGTATTTAGTACCAGCAATAGTGTAGATCGGGTCGATCGTTCCTACGTCGAGTTTTCCAGTAATGAGTATGTCTCATTCAAAGGTCGAGGTGGCCAGACCCATTGCAGCTGGGTTATCGTTTGCAACGTAGAGATCCCCCTCAATGATAGCGTTACCGGTACCAGAAGAAATCCCTGAAGGACAAGAACCACCAGCACAAACATACAGACTTTCGTCATTGAGACGTACATCGCCCCCCTGGGCGTCTATGATCAGATCCCCGGCTGAGTCAACTTGGAAATCTGCATAACGCGTTGAGTCATAGGAAATACGAAATTGGTCATCAGCGATCGTATTAAACACCTGAAAACGTTTATTTGGGGTTGTCGTCCCGATGCCGACGTTGCCACTATCTGTAATCAAAAGCCGGGTATTGTTTCCATCTGCGCTGATCATTCCGATACCACTACTTCCGGTAGTGGTGTAGCCCCAATACCCCTGACTGGCACCGCTCAGT
>JAGQNT010000160.1 GCA_020427965.1 Candidatus Saccharimonadota bacterium
TACGTTGGGCGCATATACCAGCGGTGTAAATAACGACGAAACAAACGGCTCGTATGGACTCCCGCACCTAGACGCAGCCAAGGCCGATCTAATGATTATTGCTCTTGGGATCAATGATTGGCAAGGCGCGACTTCGGTATCTACCATAAAGGATGCGCTTACCAATCTGATCGTCCGGCAGCGTTCATCCGGTACCGCAAGTGGCGGCGGCGATCATGCAGACGGCGATGTGATGCTGTTGTGGAATCCCATACCGAACATCGCCGCACTGGGCAAGTCGGAATCGTTGTGGGAGGATTACCGTCAGGCGTACTACGAGGTAGCAGACGAACAGAACTGCGCGCTACTTGACCTTGGTTTGGTATGGGACGACTATGCCACTGGTTCTGGATTGGGTTACTACGCAGACACCATTCACCTGAGCGATTCAGGTTCAGCAATCGTGGCGCAGAAGGTAGCCCAATCAATCTTTGGCAGCGACGTAAACGAGTACCTAGCGGCAGGAGATACTACGTCAGCTCCCACAGTGGCGATCAACTGGTTTTCCGACGACTTTGGCATACGAACCGATATATCAGAAAGCAATTCATATGTCACTTGGAATAGCGCGTGTCCCGACCCCGGCGAGTGGTTTCACTATTCAGTGGTGATGGACGCGGGGAACGATCTTGCGTACCTATATATAAACGGTACGCGGGTGTCAGTCAAACCAATGACGTACGACTATGGTACTCCGGGTAACCTACAACTTGGCGCTCGCAAGGACGGGATCGGGCCGTATGAAGGTTCCATGCAGGGATTCAGTGTCCATGAACGAGTGCTTACTGCTAGCGAGATTGCAGATGCTGTTGCAGCCGATAACTATGAGAGTACGATGCGGGGATACAGCGGTTTGAGTATGTATCTGCCGCTTTGTGAAGATAACGGGCTCAACGATCTATCAGGTCTTAGCAATCACGGTAGCGAAAACGGTGGTATGACCATTGGGGGCGACACATCTGAGGCTCCTGCACCTGGGCGAGATTCGTTATGGAGCATTGTGGCAGCGCGGGGTTTGCAGGGAGAATCAAACTCAATTACCGTAGAAGATTACGGCGCTGTCGGTGACGGGGTTCAAGACGACACCTTTGCGATTCAGTCAGCGATTGACGCGGCGGGCACCGCAGGCGGCGGAACGGTGCTTTTGACTCCCGGACACACTTACGTCATAAGTGACACCCTCAGCGGGGTAGCTAATCTTCATATAGTCGGATACGGGGCAACGATTGAGTTGACCACTACCTCAAATATCGACGCGCTGGTGTTTGACACGGTAGACAATGTTCGCGTAACTGGTGTGACAATAGACGGAATCAAAAGTACTAAGACAAGTGATACCGATACCGGGCGGGGCATTTACATACTCCAAGCTGACAACGTAACTATCGAGGACTGCTATATCCACGATTGTTACGAGGACGGCGTTCGGGTAGGCGGGCTGGTGACAACCCACGACGATCAAGACACAACTAACGTTAGAATCATTAACAATAGGTTTGACTCCTGTGGAAACGATGCCCACCACGCGGGTTTCGGGGTCAAGTTGTATTGGCGGGTGAAAGACAGCGTAATCAGTGGCAACTTGATTGAAGCGTGTGACGCGGGTGGAATATGCGTAGACGATGTGGGTTCCGGGGCCGATACTGGAAAGGAGTGCTACGGAATCACCGTTGCCAATAACGTGTTGACTGACAACGGCACAACTCCGGCTAACACTGCGTCCATTGGGATCAAGGTACAAGGCAGCCTTGAATGGTCAATATCGAACAACGTAATCACGGGTTCGTACAGGGGCATCAGCGTAGGTATTGGCGAAGCGTCAGCAAGTACCGGGCGGGCAACGATTGACGCAAACAAAATCGAAGCGGTGTATATGGGCATACGACTTCAAGACACCGAGGACATAGCGATCACTGGCAATCAGATCACCGTGACTGGTTCTACTACCGCGTACGAAGGAGGCGTGGTACTGGAAGAAACGGCTGCTGCCGCTCCGAACCTGTCGCGCATCTCAATCGTCGGAAACAACATTGTGTCCAATGCAACTGGTATCAATTCGCGGCTGTCTACCAACTACGCAGGAGCAACCGGAGTGTTGATTGCCGATAACAGTCTCCACTGTACCGAGGGCACTCCTGGTGGTACCGATAACGGCATGAATCTCTATTACTTGGACGATTTGCATGTTGTTGGTAATCATGTGGACGGCCA
>JAGQNT010000161.1 GCA_020427965.1 Candidatus Saccharimonadota bacterium
ATAGTAGGCTGCTGGGCTCCATTGGTGTTCTTGACCGCCCAACCACGAGTATCAAGCGTGCTGGCGAGCGCACTTAGCCGGCTTTTCACTTCATTCTGACTCAACCCGTCGGTATATACGTGCTCGACCTTCTTAGGTACATTGATACTTACTAACTCTTTTTGGCCACTCTGATCCCACACACGCCTACGTGGTTTGAGCCAAAATCGTAACACAGCGAGCGCCCAGATTTCAGTTGGCTGGTCTCGCCCAAAAGGCAACGCAAAAAACCCAAAGAATAGCGCTGGGGGACCGAACACTAGAGCCAAGACTGCCACATGCTTGGTGATAACAATGAACGTCATGTAGCCAAAGAACACTGCAATTAACGCAAAAACAAACTGACGAAACGACAGAGGCCCGAGTACGTGATCCTCAGCTTCAATGTCTTGTATTAGTTTGTATGTTGCCATTAGTAGTATTTTACCACTAATGCTTATCTATGGGTACAGGGGTGTTTAGTCGTCTTCTTCTGTCTCGGTCTGGCGTTGTCTTTCACGGGCGGCTTGATCAATTCGATACTGAGCAATTGCTGCACGCACCGCCAAACTTACACCGAGTCGAGTTGTAAGGCCGAGTGATCGAGCGCGGAACAACTCTTCGCGCAGTGCTTCCATAGGCCTTCGGGTGCGTACCGCTCTGACGGGCGTACCTCCTGCAATACGCGCCATCTCTATAGTTGAGTCGAGAGCCACACCCCCAATTACTGCCGCGGCTTCACGAGCAGCTTGCCGTTGCTCTATACGTTCATCGCGCCGTTCTGTACGCTCCTCGCGTCTCGCATCTCTGGCGTCAATGGCTTCCTGAAGCGCTTCTACTTTAGCAAGCTGTTTGTTGCGTTTTTCAATGGCACGTTGCGCACGAGCACGTGACCCACCAACAATTTTTCTAAACTTTTCGTCCCCGTGGTGAATATGGTGTTCGGTTTCATGTTCTCTATCCACCAGCACCTGGCGTTGTTTGCGTTCACCCGGAGTGGCATAAGCCGGGATGTCGTGAATCCCCGTGTGCAAGGTGTGTATGAATCCACCATGTTCACGGCGCTCCCGCACCAATCGGTCGAGTTGATACGTTGCTTTAAGTTCGTTTTTTGTAGTGGGGCGATTAGGGTTTGGTCGTCCGTCAACTTCTGGTTTTAGAT
>JAGQNT010000162.1 GCA_020427965.1 Candidatus Saccharimonadota bacterium
ATTTAATCGTGTAGTACGCGGTTGAAGAAATGGTAGAGACACCCGTCGGCTTAACGCCCGTGGGATCCGCGTTGAAGTATTTGACTTCAATTACCGCATTCGAACCCCCGGTGAAATCATTGTACTTAAATACCGCTGGACGATACTTTGTATCGGTTTGAACTCCAACTGGGAAGAGGTGATTAGAGTTGTCGGTGACAGTGACTCTCAGGGCACCTGCTACAAAGCGAGTTGAATTGTATCCCCCAGAGCTTCGTACAGTTAATGTTCCATTTCCTTCTTGAACAAGAATCCCACTAGTGAAGTCGAGAGAGTCAACGGTGATGTCGGTTGAAGACATGTTCACGCCGTTTGAATTCGAGATTCTCAAAATACCAAAGCTTGTGATCGTCGTGGGCAATGTTTCGGTGCCACTGGTGCCATTAAATATGAATGCGCTCGCGGTGGCCAGCGTAAAAACAGGTTGTCCACCGGTGTGACCGAAGAATGTTTTCCCGCCGGTCAATACGCGGGATGTTCCGTTGGCCGTGAGTGCAGGCAAAGTAAGGTTGTTGGCCCCGGTTCCCATTTCAAATCGGGATGCATTGTTAAGCGTGATGCCACTGCCGCCTTCGTTGTTGACAGTGAGCGTTCCCAGACTGTTCAGGAAACGTCCTCGATTGACGACAATAGTTTTGTTCACGGTGACTGCAGATGCACCGAGATCCACCGTGGAATCAAGAGCAGTGGTTCCGTATGGTTTGTTAACGTAAATATTGGCAAGGGTTGACGACCCGGTAATAGTTTGGTTGGAGCTGCCGTTAAAGACCATGATACCGTTCTTTGCGGTAGTGTCATACGCTCCTCCGCCGCTGAGCCCGCCAACCAGACTGCCACCAAGGTACAGGGAGTCGCCCGCTGTAGGCTGCTTCAACTCGCCCGAATTAAGGACCAAGACCTTATTTACATACCGGCTTCCCGAACTGACGGTCACTCCTGCCGAATTGTTGACGCGTACTGAATCAATTGACTGTAAGCTGCCCCATTCAATCCCAACGGTGTGCGCAAAACTTCCGTTAAAAACCAAACCTGCTCCACTTGCATAAGAAATGCTACCCGTGCCATTGATTGTTGGGTTTGCCGCCGTGCCATCAACAATTACTGCGCCACCGGATCTGACCGGGTATGCACTTGTATTAATAGTGTAAGTAGTTGTCGAACTGGGAGAAAATCTTACCTCCGACGGAGCGACCGCAGCCGAAGTTGGCCACTCATTGCTAACCGTTAAGCTTC
Source organism: Candidatus Saccharimonadota bacterium (assembly GCA_020427965.1). Lineage (GTDB taxonomy): Bacteria > Patescibacteriota > Saccharimonadia > Saccharimonadales > UBA4665 > JAGQNT01. Next base: position 1,273 of record JAGQNT010000162.1, read on the forward strand.
CGCCATTGTATGTTAGTTTGCCTGTTGAAGCGAAGGCGATACTGACAGGTTGTGAGACCGAACCGCCGACGGTCGGTTCGCCGCTTGTTCTGGTAAAAGTACCGTTTATCGTAAAGGTCCGCGTTGTTCCATTGTTGCTCCTGAAATCAACGGCTCCATTGCCCAAGGACGTCGCGGCTGTCGCATTCAAAGTAATGCTATTGAAAGCCAAATCACGGTCGGACCTGAATACTGATCGCCGATTTCCTTGGAATACAAAGCCGCCGCTGGTGAAGTCGCTTGCGGCGGTTATGTCAACTATGATTTTTCCATGGGACGTTGCATTGATAATCGTAATCAAGCCAGAACCGGACGTAAATCCTCCCGCAGTTACGGTCAGTGTAAACAGGTCGATATTAGCGCTGCTTGTGACGGTAACACCTCCCGTATTGTTTATGACCAAATCGTCCATAGAGAATTTTTGGGATCCACCCATGACTTGGGCAGATCCACCTTGAAAGGTGATAATCCCGCCTGTAAGATCCACGTCACCGGCTGAAGTTGAGTTGTTGATGAGGTCACCGTTCAAATTTACGTCAAAGCCGCCATTTCCGAGTTGACCTCCGCTATTGATCACCAAACTGTCGA
>JAGQNT010000016.1 GCA_020427965.1 Candidatus Saccharimonadota bacterium
GTTTCCACGCAACCACAGCTAGCGACAACAAGAAACTCGATCAAGTACATCAAGAAAACGCCCAGGCTGCCCGCGAAGCACTTAGCAAGCGTATGCGCCCCGAGCTGATCAACAGGTTTGATGCTATCGTGACGTTCCGTGCATTGACGCTCAAGGAAGTCGGAAAAATATTCGATAATCTTATCGATGAACTTCAGGAACGCCTTGTCCCCAAAGGCATTCGTTTGGACGTTAAGCCATCTGCTAAGCGTTATCTCATCAAAAAAGGATACGATGAAAAGTATGGCGCACGACCTCTACGCAGGGCTATCCAGGACGAGTTGGAACACCGCTTGGCCGATGGTATACTTGCTGAAGAATACGAAAAAGGAAGCATCCTGTCAGTGACAGCCATAGGGGGCAAACTTGCAATCAGCATTTCCGTCGAACAGCCGGCATAAGAAAAATCACAAACTCACGCGCAGTCTTGTTGCGACCATCCTGCTGCTTGGTTTGTCTTTGCTGATCGCGTTAAACCGCCAATTAATTCTTGATTACATCGATTTCGCGACGTACAAACCGGACGGCGTCATGTCTGCCATAGTGCAGCGTGCGGGTCTGAATAATACGGGCAAATTCATATTCTATGCCACCCAGCCAGAGATAGAAGAGGGCGCACAGTTCAACAAAAAGTGCGCTCGCCTTGAAGAAGGAACTGCAGTCCTCGGCTGTTACATGTCTGACAAGATATATATCTACAACGTCAAGGATTCGCGCCTGGATGGTATAAAAGAAGTCACAGCTGCTCACGAGATGCTTCACGCTGTGTATCAACGTATGTCTGACGCTGAGCGTAAAAAGGTGAATGATCTAGTGGAGGCAGAGTATGCGAAACTAAGCGCGAACCCACGATTTGCTGATCGCATGGCATTCTATGCGCGGACAGAACCGGGCGAGCGAGATAACGAACTGCACTCCATCATAGGAACAGAAGTTAGTGGTATTAACCCCGAACTGGAAATACATTACGCTAAATATTTTGTCGATCGTTCTCGGATACTAGATCTATTTAACGGGTATAACAGCGTTTTCGTTGAGATAGAAGCCA
>JAGQNT010000163.1 GCA_020427965.1 Candidatus Saccharimonadota bacterium
ATCATCAGCCTTGCACCGGAGGTACTCTAATATGGCACGCCGAATTCAGAAAAACGACATCGTCAAACTGATCAGCGGTACCAACAAGGGTACAACCGGCAAAGTTATCGCTGTCCTTCCTAAGAAGAACGCAGTTCTCGTAGAAGGTCTTGGCGTTCAACACCGCAAGATCAAACCATCACGTATGCAACCTACTGGCGGCCACAAGGACATCCATGTCCCAACTCCGCTACACAAGGTCGCTCTCGTGGTTGACGAAAAGACCGGCAAAACCAGCCGCGTTGGATACAGTAAATCAGCCGAAGGCGTCAAAGTACGTTTGGCCCGACAGGCTAAAAATAAGGAGATCAAGTAATGGCTAAAGCAACAGCTACCGCCTCTACGGCTCCTCGCTTGAAAGCCTTGTACCAATCACAGTACGTCAAGGAACTTCAGGCCGAATTGAACCTAGGCAACGTACACCAAGTACCAAAACTAGAGAAAATCACGGTCAGCGTAGGAACCGGCAAGAGCAAAGAAGACAAACGTCATCTCGAAACCGTTAAAAACACGTTGACGAAGGTTACCGGACAGGCTCCAGTTGAGCGCCTTGCGAAGAAATCTATCGCATCGTTCAAGATTCGTGCCAAGATGGGCGCACCAGTCGGTGTTAGCGTAACCCTTCGCGGTGCTCGTATGTACGAGTTCCTCGATCGTCTGGTTAACGTTTCACTGCCTCGCGTTCGTGACTTCCACGGCGTTGGTACCAAATTCGACAAGGGCGGCAACTACAACCTCGGTCTTACCGACCAGTCAATCTTCACTGAACTGACTTTCGAAGAAACCCAGGTTATCCATGGTATGCAGATCACTTTCGTCATCAAGAACGAAGATGCTGCACACAGCCGCGCACTGTTAGAAAAATTTGGTCTACCATTTGAGAAGGAAGGAGATCGACGCTAATGGCTAAGAAATCAATGATCGCACGAGACGAAAAGCGAAAGAAAATGATTGAGAAGTTCGCTGCCAAGCGCGCCGAGCTCAAAGAACTAGGCGACCTGGACGGTCTGCAAAAGCTTCCACGCAACTCTTCACCGACACGCTGGAAGAACCGCGACGTCCTCAGCGGCCGCCCACGCGGCTACATGCGCAAGTTCGGCCTGAGCCGTATCAACTTCCGCGAAAAAGCAAGCAAGGGCGAAATCCCTGGAATAACAAAGAGTAGCTGGTAGGAAAGGAGAAAACGATATGTCACTACAATCTACAGACCCAATCGCAGACCTTCTAACCCGCATCCGTAACGCGGCTATGGTCGGCAAGACCGAAGTTCGTGTTCCGACCAGCAAACTCAAGAAGGTTGTTGCCGAAGCATTAAAAGCAAACAATTACCTCACAGACGTCAAAGAAGAAGCTGGCAAGCCACGCGGTACGTTGGTCATCACGATCAACAAGCCAGGCGAGAACAGCGTCATCACCGAACTGACACGCCTCAGCAAGCCTGGCCGCCGTGTCTATGTCAAAGCAGATGAAATCCCTAAGGTGAAATCTGGTCGTGGACTTGTCCTCG
>JAGQNT010000164.1 GCA_020427965.1 Candidatus Saccharimonadota bacterium
GGCACGTGCACCCGAATAATTCCCCCTCCCATACCCTCAGCTACCGTGTAAATATTGGGACCGTAAATATAAACCGTGGATGAGATACCCGGCGTGGTTGCGAGCACGACCACAGCAGTATGAGGATATACTCTGCCGATAAAACCAATTGTTTGTTCAGCCCCGGCAAAGACCGGTGCATTTTCAACCACTCCATCACGACTACCTCGATCTATAAGAATCGTGTCATAGGGCAATTCAGTCGGACGTCCTATCACTCCAGCGCCGATCCGCGACGTGCTTGCGGTTCCCAGTAGTGCCCGGAGTTCTTCGTTTTCTACCAGCAACTGGTTAATTGCGTATTCACTGCCATCGCGAGCCGCTAACTCACGTTCTAGCTCACGCTGAGCAGCGATCAACTCATTGCGATCACGTAAGTACATAGGAACAGTATCACGCGAGTGCAACAGCCAATCCTCGGTCATTACCACCGGTGTAATGACGAGTGATGCAACGAGAGAAACAGCGCGCGGCAGCACCACCGCTAATAATACAAAAACAAGACCAATCACTACCACCAACCGAAGTCGTCTAGTCCTCGAGGTTCGGCGTGAGTTCGCCTTCGTTGTCAATGAGTATTTCCTCATAGGCATCGATGTTCTCTAATACAATACCAGTTCCACGCACAACTGCACGTAGTGGGTCTGGCACGACAATGACCGGCACCTGAATGACTTCCTCAAGGAGTTTGGCAAAGCCAGGGATTAATGCCCCACCGCCAGAGAGGTGAATGCCTCGCTGCATGATGTCAGCATGTACTTCTGGTGGCGTGCGTTCGAGGACACCTCGCACTGTTTCGATGATGGTATCAACCGACTGTGAGATAGCATCTCGAATGTCAGTATCAGTAATGACCACTTCCCGTGGTAGACCAGTCACCACATCCCGACCACGCACGACAAGCTCACGCGTATCATCTTCCCCAGCAATAGTCGCTAGTTTTATTTTAGCTTCCTCAGCTGTTTTATCACCGACCAAGACTTTGAACTGATCACGAATGTACGCGCCAATGGCGGCGTTGAGGTGATCACCCGCCAAGCGCAGATTTTCACTGGTGACAATGCCTCCGTATGAAATGACTGCGATGTTAGCAGTACCGCCACCAATATCGATAATCATGCTTCCTACCGCTTTATCCACCGGTAGCTTGGCGCCGATGGCTGCCGCCATCGGCTCCGCAATCAAAAACACTTCCCGTGCACCCGCATTTTTTGCCGCATCACGAGCCGCCCGCATTTCTACGTTGGTAATGCCACATGGCACACCAATCAGCACCCGCGGCGCAATCAGCGTACGCATGTCACTACGGACTTTATTTATGAGATAACTCAACATTTCCTCAGTTACCTCAAAGTCAGAAATTACTCCCTCTACTAAAGGGCGCACCACTTCAATGTGTGCCGGTGTCCTCCCCAGCATCGTCTTAGCGGCATTCCCGACTGCTACCAATTGGCCAGTCTTTTTATTGATTGCCACGATAGTTGGCTCAGACAGTACAATCCCCCGTCCTTTTACGTACACTAAAATATTGGCAGTACCGAGGTCAATACCAATATCTGTCGAAAGCGCGCCAACAGCCGCTTTAAAATATCCTCCGATAGTATTCCCGAGAGCCATGTAGGGCGTATTCTAATATGAATACGAGCTGACTCCAAATTATTTAATCAGCAGTAAAATCAGCGTAAAGTTCCTCCTCACTCAAATATCGGGTTTCGCCAGTAGCGCGAGTTACAACTTCAAACTTTCCTTCTTCTTTGGTCTTTTTACTTACCACTACTCGATATGGCATGCCGAGGAGATCACTGTCAGCAAATTTCTCACCGGGACGCACATCACGATCATCATACAGAGTATTTACACCACGTTTTCTCAGTGCTTCGTAGATACCATCAGTGTAGTCACGAATCTCTTGGTCATCTCCATTAAGACCAACCAGGTGTACGTGATACGGCGCTACGCTTTCCGGCCAGACAATTCCCTTTTCATCAGACAACAGGTCCACAATAGTCCCCATGGCGCGGGCCGGACCGATACCATATGAACCCATGATGACGGGGATGTCGTTCCCAGAGTCATCTTTGTAAGTCAGCCCAATCGCTTCAGAAAACTTAGTACCCAGTGAAAAGATGTTCCCCACTTCAATACTTTTTCGTTCAGTAAGCTCTTCTCTGGTGACACCGAGTTCAGATAAGTCCGCTTCCCCAAGCACTTCTTCATTAACGGCAATACCTTTCTCTTCAC
>JAGQNT010000165.1 GCA_020427965.1 Candidatus Saccharimonadota bacterium
CGTCAGCCAACCAGGACCGGGATACGGAATCATAACGATACCCGCGATCAGGACGATAGTACCGACAAGCGTGACGAATGTTTTTTTGATTCTTCGGCGCATAACCTTTTTAGTATATCAGATAGCGCAAGTACTCACCGCACGATATAATAGATGTATATGACTGGCTATTCTCACAAATCTCTTCGCGACAAACTAGACATCAAGCCGGGCATGCGTCTGTACTTTGAACGTCTTCCCGTCGATGTGCATACGGAACTCGGCGATCTGAACGATGACACGACTCTCGTACACGATCCTCAGGTCGCAAATTACTTCCATTACTTCGTTTCAACGCGCGCTCAGTTATTGCCGATAGCTGAGGAGCTGCAACACCTCAAAGCACCAGGACAAATGGTTTGGGTATCATGGCCCAAAAAAGCATCAAAAGTCAAAACAGACATCACCGAACAAGACTTGAGAGATGCGCTGCTTCCCATAGGTCTGGTAGACACAAAGGTATGCGCCGTCTCGGACACCTATTCTGGCCTCAAATTCGTTTGGCGCAAAAAATAGCTACAGTTCGTACTGCATAACGCTGCGCACAGGGACGCCACCCGCTAGTGTTGGGTCAGTCATTCCCGATCTATCAAGCAGAGCATAGGCTCCGATGATCTCTCCGCGGAATACACGTCGGACTTTTTCAAAACTTGATCCGGTCGTATACACATCGTCCACCAAAATGCCAACAATGCCATCAGTTCGCTCCGATATATAAAAGTTACCGTCGTAATCTTTACGTGATGGAACATGAAAAACAGGCAACCGTAAGTTAGTCAATGAATCACCCAGCCTATTGGCACCAGTTGCAACGCTGACAAGCGCAACAGTATCGTACTCATCAAAATTCATATTCGCTTTGATGCACCTTGCAAGTCCGGCAACGGCGGCTACATAGAGCCCGCTGTTCGTTTTGACACGGTCGAAATCAAACTTGACCGTGCTCTCCCGACCCGAAGCCAATGTGAAATC
>JAGQNT010000166.1 GCA_020427965.1 Candidatus Saccharimonadota bacterium
AAACGACTGCGGTCGTCTGCACTACATTTTTAGCAGCCTCATGATTGAGATGGCTGGAACTGCCAGGTCCAGCAGCAAGCTTCGACTGGCCAGGTGTTTCGCAATATGGTTCACCGATGGGAGATAAGATAACGGCGAAAGCGACCGCTGTGTCTGCGACTGTGCCTTCAACTAACTCTGACGGACGTGAGTTTTTGATCTCTTCATAAAATGCTTTTGCGACCCGAACACCGGTACTTCCTTCCTTATCGACGGTTGAGATGACGTTCATGGCTGCAGCAAAACCTTTCTCGCCTGCCGGGTTTGCCGGAGCGTTCGGTACGGCAACTATACCCAGGCGCAGATAGTTACTTTGAAGATTTTCCGTCTTGACGAGACTGTCGTCGCACACCTGCAACCTGTCGCCACTTTTCGCTGGTGCTCTTACCTCGAGTTCCAGCGCTTTGAGAGCGCTCAGGGCGTCAACTGTTTCAGTTTCCACCAGGTAATCCCTATACAAGGGGGCTGAGATGATTAAACAAAGCGCAATAATCGCGGTCGCAACGAGCAGCTCTGTCAGTGTAAATCCGCTGTGTGTTGTTGTTTTCATTGGTCCGGACTCAGGCATACTTCGTGTTAAGCAAAGTCTAGGCCAGCGACGTGGTTTTTGCGAGTTATTGGTCAATGCCTGATATGAAATTGCAGCGGTCAGGCCGATTCTGAATACCGTTCCTGGTCCAAAACCAGTCAAAGCCATGATTTCTTTGTATTACAGGGTAATTCCCACAGAGGGAGATACTTCTCTTCCTGTTGAACAAAGCATATTCTCGCTAACCGCCCTGCATATGAGGGCAGTTGCGGAAGAGATTAGTCGTTAGATTAAATAGCGACGATTTTGCGTAATCAACTGAAGTAATCCTTTATTACGTAACGCGTGTTGTCGTCAGAATATTAACGGGTTTGGCGAGTATCTGTCCTTTCAACCGTGGCACCTTTGTTTCGCCACTGCGATCACCTGACGCAATCTGGCGTACAACATCCATGCCACTGACCACC
>JAGQNT010000167.1 GCA_020427965.1 Candidatus Saccharimonadota bacterium
CCTCTTCTTCATCTTGGAATTTGTTGTCTGGCTAGCTGTGGGAAGACGACGAGACGGAGGAGGTAGTCGTCCTCGAAGTTGATGAGTTCGCCGTCGGCGTCGGTCAGTCGCAACTCGAGCGTCTTCATTGTCGAGATGGGAATAGTCACGGCGTAGTCGGCCGTCTGGAGCAGGGTGTCGTTGTAGAGGGGAATCTCGCTGCCGCCGGCCTGCTTTGTGCGTGGCAGCACTGCTATCACGTTGCTCTTGAAGTTTCCCGGAACCTCCCACTGAGTGCTGGTGTTGCTCGAATGGACGTAGACAAAGTTGTCACTGGCGCTCTGACTGCGCGATACCTTGACGTGGGAGTAGACGAAGAAGGTCGTTGGGAAGTCAGGGTAGAGGTGTTGTTGTCGCCTGGCTAGGAGGTAGGTGTAGTTGGCCAGGTACCACTCCTTTGTTGCTATGTCTGCCGTCTCAGCAGGGATATTGAGTGTGAAGTAGGCCAGAAGTTCTGTCGACTGCAAATCTGGGAGACTGTTGACGCTGCCTATCACCTCCTCGGCGTACTTGATATCGGTTTGCGTGGGCGTGACAGCATTCTCCACCACGCCTCGCGTGAGGGCTGGACCAATGCGAAAGTCGAGCGCGTAGAAACTACGTAGAGTCTAGCAAGCCTCCGCAATCTCGTCAGCGGTCTTCTCCACATTTGCCTGCCAGTTGCTTGGCACTTCCGTGTCGTAGTAGCCAGTGACGAAGTTGTCGCTGTTTAGCGCACTCTTACCGCCGATGCCGACATTGATACGCTCGATCGTCTCCTGCGACTGAAAAGGGTGAGCTCTGAAACGAATCTTTGCCCCAGCCAGGAAAATATCTAGACCGGTTGTTGTCGTCTGCGTGTAGCTCATGAGGTTGTAGTTGATCTTACTCATTAGCGTCTCCCAGTCGACGCCTCCGTCCACGCTCAGCACGTACCGAGACAGCCCCACGTCGTAGTCCACACTCTAAATGCTGCTGAGGACCACATAACTCATCGCCTGCGTGATGGTGAACATGTTGGCGCGGATGCCGCCCTGAATTGGCTCGTAGTTGATTCCCAGGGGAGGATTTGTGAGGTAGGTGGCGGCCTTGGCTGCGGCCTGACTTATGATCTCTTTGAGTTGATTCGCAACGGAGACCTAGTCGCAGACCAAGTCGTACTCTAGTGTGTAGATATAAGTGAAGCACCTCCGCATGGTCTCGTAGGTGCCCTTTGGGAGGGGGTTCGCATGGACCTCCTCATAGGTTCGCAGCTGGGCCACCTCTGTCGAGTAGAACGAGGGAAAGAAGGGTTGAGCGTAGGAGTAGAAGCCGTGGCGGAGGTGATTGGCGACAGCACTGTCAAAGTTCATCCCCGCATCCATGTTGCTCCACATCGAGACAACCTGCAGCTCGATCTTGTCGCCCTTGAGCAACTTTATTGGTTCCTGCGGGGGAAAGTCGAAGTACTGCACCTGGTAGGAGATGAGATCGTTGTCGGTGACGTTTGAGTAGGTTGGCAGCAGATCCTGCAGGCTGATGTTGATGATTGGATCCTTCTGGCGGATATTTACGAACTGGACTGGATTCTGCAGGGGGCGCTGCGTGTTGCTCATGGGAACGTTGAGCGAGTCGAAACCTCCCCGCAGCGCCACGCTCTGCTGCTGCTGCATCTGATCACTCAGATTTGCCTTGCTGATGGGACGGATAGGCGTAGCTTGGGCACTGTAGTTTGCGCCGATCTGGTTGCGGAAGTCGCTCGCCACGGGGAAACTGCTTCCCCGCACAGTTGCGGGTTGTACACTCCTGCGGCCGAGGTCAACACTATTAAACATCTCTCGCTCTGCTTAGTTGTAAATTTAAATTATAATTGCGAGTGGCATGCGACGCTAATTAGTAACTGTCGACAACAAACTGCAGATGAAATTCGAGGGTGGTGGGGGGAAGCAGGAGTTCAATGCGGGGGGTAGCAAAGAGGTGGACGGAGTCAAGTTGGATCCCTCCGAGCAGGAGTACCTGCTGCCCCACTTTCTGATGCTCCTCGTTGGGAAGCCCGGCTCGGGGAAGACCGCCATTCTCAAGCAGCTCCTCGAGAACAAGCAGATGTATGCGGGCAAGTTCGACTACGTCTTCATTGTTTCGCCATCCTACGCCAAGATGCGTCTCCGCATCAAGAAGAGTCGCCTGGCGGCCGACTACAGTCTCGACTGGATCTACGACAAGATCGACAAGATCAACGAGATTCAGTTCCTGAAGCAGAAGCAGTTGCTGGCCGACACGCAGGCCATGCCAGAGGCACCAGGCAACAAGCAGCTGCAGAGCAAGCGTCAAGCCCTGGCGCAGAGCACACTCGAGAGCACAAAGTTGGCCCTCCGAGACAAGATCCAGCAGCTCGACAATTCGAACTTCGTGCAGGACATCATGCGCAGCAAGCACCAGGCCGAGCTCGATCGCTTGAATGCCAAGCAGCAGCAGCGAGGACGTGGCCAGCGCCAGAACAAGCAGCGCAAGGCGCAGCAGCTACAGGCGTAGTTTGCGAGCGGTGGCGGCGGCTCCGAGCTCATAACCAGCAAGTTCATCGAGACGATCGCCCCGCTGCACACCCTCTCTAGCAAGTTGAACACCGTAGACAGCGGCACGCAAAGCGCCCACTACCACGGCAGTTTGGGTACGAAGCAGGAGGTGGCTGAGTTAATGCAGCAAGAACTAGACTACCGTGTGAACTCCGAGCAGCGGGAGCGCCTCCATGTGAACATCCTCTTCGTCTTCGACGACGTCATCGGCGACATCAAGGCCAACGAGAGCAACTCGCGCCAGACAAAGCTCATCCTCAACCGCCGACACCTCGTCCACAACGGCACCATCAGTCTGTGCATTGTCACGCAGAAGTACACGCTGATCCCCTCGAGGCTGCGCTCGAACGCCAACTGGCTCATCCTCTTCAAGTTGAACCCCATCGACTTCGACAACGTCTACAGCGACTCCATCACCCTCTCGAAGCAGAACTGGCGCGAGCTCCTCGAGATCGTCTTCGGCAAGAACTTGGACGCAATAGACTCGGACTCGTCGGCAGGTGAGGATGAGAAGGAGGAGAAGGAGGAGAAGAAGGAGGAGGAGAAGGACAAAGGCAGCAGACGCAAAGCCAAGGAGGAGCGGAAGCAGTTGACGGGGCAGGTGCAGGAGGTGCTAGCCCGCAGCAAACGCAGACACGATATGTTGGGCGTCTGGATTGAAAGTAACACCTTCTTCAAGAACTTCCGCCGCGTGACTGCCAAGAAACAACACCGCTGACGACGTATTAAAGTTGACATTAATTAAAAATATATAGTTATTAACCATCATCTTCATTTAGGGTTGTACTTATTTATGACCCTCCTTTTCATAAATCTGTCTACATGTGTCATAGGTCGCTTCCTATTGCGCAGTTTCTACCGCTTCTCTTTCTCTTCTTCGTTGTTGTTGTTGTTGTTGTTGTTGTTGTTGTCAAGTCCGTTCAGTTAGTCCTACTGCCTAAAGTAGTTCCTGGCTAGGTCCAAGCCAAGGTTAAAGAACTCAGGACGTATTTAGTAGCCTTCTCGTCTGTCGATGTGGTCCACATCTATGCGACCCTAGTCTTATCGGTTTACTCCGTCATTCTGCTCCTACTGCACGATCGCCGCATTCTAGCCTATGTATGGCTAGTTGGCCTGCATATTTAGATCTCCCGGTGCTATCTACTCAGCAGGATTCTGCTAGCCCTCCTCAACTTGGTCGAGCACTACAAATTACTGCGCCTCCTGCAAAGCAGCGTCAGCTCCGGCGTAGTTCACCATCTGATCTTCCTGGCGGATGTCTCCAATTCCATCAGCTCCAGCTCCGTAGACCTGCTGCATAAGATCAGCCTGCTAAGCGTCGTCGACACCTTGTATCTAGCGCAAGAGAGCAGCCTCTTGGCCAAGATTTTGCTACCCGTAGAGAACGGCCTATCCATCACCGGCACCCACAACCTACTGCTGTAGGTTGTCTACAGCCACGTCCTGCGCTGCTTAGTCGGCAATCTGAGCTTAGTTTTACTCCTGGCGCTAGACAGCCCGCTCCTGCTGCTGTCCCTGGAGGTCTGGCGGCTGCTGCACATTCAAGTTGTGAGCCACTACGTTGTGTGGGGCAATACCGTTGTAGAGTTGTGCACGTGGGTAGGCACCACGTGTCAAGTCCTAGTTGTCAAAGAGCTGCTGCTGCATGAAGAGCGGTATGAAGGGATTTACCTTGTAGCTTTGCACTTCCTCGCCAATTGTCTTCCCGCGACTGCTCTGCCCGTAGGCCTGCAACTCGCTGGCAGTCGCCGCATAGCTGCGTTTCTTTGTTAGGTCCATGGCGCGTGTCTTCCCGTAGAGCTGGGCTACGTCTAAACGCTGCTGCACAAGTCGCGGCGTTACCAGGTACCGCTGCTGGTAGTCGCTGGGAATAAATCCCAGGCGGTTCCCCTCGGCCATTGTGTAGGGATTGAGGCTGCGCTGGGCGGCAAACTTTGCCCGTCGCAGCTTCTTAAGTTTGCTGACAGTTGTAGCTGCTTGCTGAGACATTGTTAGGATGATTGGGGGGGTGTGAGAATTAAATAGATATAGATAGATAGAGTTAAATTTATTAATAACAACAAACTGCTTCACCGTCCCAATATACTGACGACGAGGTCTGGCCGCACGTAGACGATGAAGTCGCAGCGCAAGTGAGTCAACATCCAGCTGCTCTCGTTTGCAAAGTTGCGAGTGCCCTGCAGGATTATATCGAAGGGCATCTGCGCCTTCTTCCCAGTTATCAGACTCTTGTTGCTGCCCAACTCCTCACCCTCGAAGGAAATGGCGTACATTGTGCGCCCATACTGTGTCTAGTTGTAGAGAAGTTTCAAGGCAGAGTCAATTGACTCCTCTGCAGAGGTTGTATTGAGTATGGTTGGATTTGGAAGTGTTTGATAGGCGCTGTCAAAACCCCATCTCCCGATAGTTAACTCGCCATCAGTGTTGGGATCATGCATCTTGTTCCACCCCTTGTAAGTTTCTACCAGAAACTGAGCACATTCATTTCTAATGGTAGTTCCAGAGTTTCCCTCTATCGGCTCACTTGGGAGTAGAAAAGTACCGTTCCTTACTTGCAATTTTTGTATCCTGTGCGAGCTAAACGCCAACTTTCGCAGCCAAGGTCGTGTCTGGAAGGTGTCGTAGATGAAGACAGAGTGGAGGGAGTTGATGGATTTGAAAGGAGTCAGCAGCTACGCGTACCCCGGTGTAGAGTTACCGGTCATCTGTGTCACTGGCGCCAAGTAGAAGGACTAAAAATGAAGAAAGATTCCGTGTTCTGCCACGACCGCCTCCAACGAACGATGCACCTCCTGCTCGAAGAACATCACATGGCTGAACAATTCCATCTTGCTCACAGTATAGTTTCGTGAACCGTTGGTGCTGAGGTTTGAATAAAGTGCGTGAGGATTGAGTGTGAGCTCAACCTCGAGGGGCATCAAAGACATTGGGATTAGTTTCTTGTCTGGCATCAACACACCTAGCAGACCTGAGTACAGTGGTATGATGAAGGTGAAACTTTTCTACTGATTCCTACCAATGACACCTGCAGTGTTATCCACACTAGTAACCACAGCTTGAGGTGCTCCGTCAACATAGCCCTGGGCGTTAAAAACCCGTCTGTACTGAGTTACGTCGTCATCTGTATCTTCATTGGCTATATTATACCTAGTTGACTGCACAACTCCTGACGAGTAAGGTATGTCGTACATAGTTTCGTCCGTGCCGACAAAGCCAGTTTAGCGGTGGATTGCGTTATCCCCGTCTATAGTAAAATACAAACCTGAACCTGTAAAAGTATCACTATTGAAAAATGTAACTTCTCCGACAGCTTAGTGACTCGGAGCTGTGGAGTTACAGAGTAAATTTTTTGTGACGACTTGAGCGTAGTTGGAGGGAATGAATGGTGTTTTCACGTAACTTTCGAAGGCTGAGTTTGAGTTTATAGCAGCAGTCTGCAAGAGGGCGACATCGACGGTCTACTGGGGGAAACCTTCACAGCCGTGAATCATCTTCTGCTCTGGCGAGTACAGCATGGAGTTGATTTCGGCAGCCATAACGTCGTACTGCTCGATTCGTTCAAGCTCTACCCCCTGGGACCGCACAACGAACCTGTTGATGAAGGAGTGAGCGCTGCGATCCACAGTACGCGTCTCATCGATGGCAATGTCGTTGCACTCCACTGTGAACTTTAGGTAGGCGGAGTAGGGGTCGAAGAAGCCGTTGCCCTGCAGGAGGAACTTGATGACGTCGTTTGGCCTGGCGCCGTTTATTGTGGCGGTGGGCACGAAGCGGATGAGGCGGACTTCGTTTTCAATTATCTCGGGTTTGAGGTCGGAGTAGTTGAGCGAGGGGGGGATGACTTTTTCTACCATGCAGAATAAAATTAATTATAATAATAATTTTGCCATGGACTATACATAGCGCGCAAAGGCGTTGCGGTCGCACAAGATGCAGCAGAAACTCGCCGACGAGGAGCAGTACCGCATCCTCCGCCGCCAGAACCAGTCTCCATCGACCTACTGGCGCAACAACGTGCACACCTTCGACGAGGTGGTCGAGTTCTACGAGCTCTTCCACCCACAGTACCCCAAGGAGTTGTGCCTGGCGCTGGCCCACCGCATGCGGTAGCACCTGCAGCAGCACGAGACCACCGACACTCCTCCAAACACCCAGACAGAGGGCGCCGAGTACTTCACAGACGGCCGCTACAGCATCTCCTCGGAGAGCGAGGTCGCTGAGAAGAAACGCGCCGAGAACGAGGAACAGAGCCAGTACTGGGACTACCGCAGCGACGTCGCAAAGCAGCTCATCAAGGGCAAGTTTCAGCAGGCGATGAAGCGGCTCGAGCAGCTCGAGATCGACGAGGACGACGCCGAACGGCAGCGAGTCTTGCGGGGGGCTATCGACACGGCTGCTGGACGCGCCACCTCAAAGAAGAAGCAGCAGCCACATAAATGAGTGTAGTTAGTTAACTTTTAATAATTATATAAATTACTACTAATCACAACCACCACCACCACCACCACCATTTCAATACTTAGCAATGCAACCACCAAGTACAACCAACTAGAATGAGGAAGGTCTTGACTATGAAAGACTGGCTATAAACAGAACCGACCTTCCAGCTATCCCTGGAAAGAACTTGCAAGAAGGTCGCGCATAGGGTGTCTTAATTGAAACGATAGACCAAGTATTCAGAAGGTGAATGGACGAGCAGAAAAAGCGCCTGTAGGAGGGTAACAACAATCTACCCCTTGTTGAGATATTCTTTGCCACTCGCGATACCCTCAAGGGACGGAACTACTGGAAGGATAGGCTGCAGCAGGAGTAGTAGATCAGACTAAGACGGTTACAGAAGATAAATCCAGCTATAGCTGAACTGACGGATTTATAGAAGACCGCAACTACTAAGAAAATAAACCACAAGAAGAGAGCCTTCAAAGCTGCTAATGAAATTGTTGACAAGATAATGTTTAATCGTCAGGAGCTGTCTTACCTTGAACCTGAGTTGAACTAGCTGCAGTAAAGACTTTCTCCACTTGTAAGCATAGACAAGAACCGCAGCGCTATCAACTAGTACCTAGATAAGGTCTAAAGAGAAACACTCGACCCACTGGCGATGTAAATAGGAAATGAGTAAGGTGCGGATAGGCTAGATATTGTTTAACCAGCCACTTCGAAGGAGATCTAAGATGCAATATCCAAGGAATAACTATCTACACTGCTTGCTAGAACATAGAAAGTAACTGTGTCCAAAAACGACTATGCGTAAGTTCTGGCTGACCTTACCCAAAATTCCTAAGACATCGAAAACATGCTCAATGAGAAAGAAAAAGAGTACCTCGACAACGAGGAAGACATCAAGAGAATGCAGGACTTAGATACCTAGGTAAATGAGCGCCTCGACTATATAGCCGGGCGTAGCAAAGATGTGGAAAGTAGCCTCATCCCCCTCAAGGACGAACTACTCTACTAGGACGCACTTGCGTACACAGGAAGTCAAAGAATGGAGATAGAGTAAAACGTCTACAACATGGTGCGAGAGCAGTACCTAAACGATATGGCCTACCAATAGGAACTTGAGGAAGAAAAAGTTAGTGGAGGAGGTCGTGGAAAGAGCAAGTAACGGCAAAGTAAGCGTAAATAATAGGAGGGAGAGGAGGACAAATTGATGTAGAATGAGGCAGCCGTAGAGGATGCCAACATGATCTAGGAGTAGAGCGATGTCGTGATGACCTCTGTCTAAAAAGATGTGGCAGGCAATTAAAATATGGTTCTAGATCCACCACTGCGAACCACTATAGATCAAGTGGCAACCATCGTAGCCAACAAGCGAGGTCAACCGGAGCAGTGGGAGGACAAAGTAAATGTAGAAGCCTCTGGTGAAGAGTATATACAGGAGGAGGAGTAGGAGGAGGATCAGGAGGAGGAGTCAGTAGTCTAGAACCCTGGCAGGTTCACCTCGCGTCTGATCCAGTAAAATGTCATGGGTCTCGACAAGGACTAGGTAAAGCAAATGCGCGAGCATGTCAACACAGGTGTCAAGAATCTCGTAGATAAAACAGTCGTCGAGCAAATAAATACAAATACAGCCGCCGCTGGCGATATTGATAAGTAAATTGAAAGCTCGATCAAGAAACTCAAGTAGCTTTCAGCGGTGGTGGTGTCCAACGACACCGACAAGACTATTAGATTCCTCAATAATAAGAACCAACTCAACAAGACTGCGGCAGCAACAGACAACTACAACAAACTGAGCGAACTTGCCTTCCAGAAAATAACTGCGCTATTCGATAAGGCGACACCTAGCGCAAACCAGCAGCAGCAGCAGCAGCAGTTGCAGGCTGTGCCGGTAGACAGCTACAAAGAGTCGGTACAGTAACTGCAGGAGAAGATCGAGTAGTTGCGGAAGTACAACGGCGAGCTACAAACAGAGGCGCAAGGTATGGTTCAGCGAATACTCCTGCGGTAGAGGAAGAGTGGCGCAAGCGACGAGATGACAATGTAGCTCAAGCAAGAGATCTATAATCGCCTCTCTAAGTAGCAGATCGAGTACGATTAACTCATCGAGCAGAGTAAATAGTTCCTCGAGAAGGACCGAGACGGAGATCATATCATGCTCACACCAGAAGAAATAGCCTCCATCAACAAAAGAAACAAAGACATCGATGACAGCAGAATGTGGCTCAACCGGGACCTCAGACGCCTGCGACAGCACTTCAACAAGGAAGTTGTCGATAAGGACGGAGACGTTGTTATGAGTGGTGGCGACGGCAGCAACGAAGGCTAAAGCCAGCTAGATCTGGAGGAGCTTCTTATTCTCGGCAGCGGCAGCAAACTAGGTAATATGGGCAGCGATTACCAGCAAAAGCAGTTGCTGCTGCAGATTCAAGCCCAGAAGCAGCGACAGCAGGCGTACGAGGAAAAGGCAAACCTCATGCAGGAGAAACTCGAGGACAACCGCCAACAGTTCTAGCAGCAGCTGCGACAGCAGCAGCAGAAGGAGGAGAATGCTGCAAAGGAGCGCGCCGACAGAAATAACCTCATGTAGAAACAACTCGACTTCGAGAAGGAAAAGTTCCAGCTGCAGCAGCAGCAGCAGGACACAAGTAAGGGTCTTGAACTGCTGCACCAGCAGCAGCAGAACTAAATCGCGCAGACACAACTCGAACTGAAGTACGCCTTCCGAGAGCGAGACTAACAGCAGCAGGAGAAACGAGACGCAGAGAAAGCGCTTCTCGGTCAAGTCGACGTCCAGCTTCGTCAGAGCAAGCTGATTATGACTGAGAAACTTGCCAAGGCCGACAAGGAACACAAGACAGAGCTGACACGACTGGAACAACTCTACGGTGTCAAACGACAGGAACTGGCGAACTAGGTCGAACTCCAACGCATTCAGCAGCGCCATCAGACCTCCATGGAGGAGCTGAAGACGAAGAAGGAGCTGGCTGAGAAGGAGTTTCAGACGAAGAAGGAGCTCGCCGACAAAGAACTCGAGGCAAAGCGAAAGGCAGCCGAGGAGGAGTTCAAGACGAAGAAAGAGTTGCTGGAGGGGGAGGCGCAGCTCAAGATAGACCTAGCTGACAAGGACATCCAGGGAAAGAAGGATCTGCAGGCTGCTGAGCAGCAGCACAACATCCAACTGCAAAACATGAGGGACGCGACTCAGAAAGAACTGCAGTAGGAAAAGCTAACTGCCGAGTACCGCACAGCAAACTAACTCGAGCACCAGAAGTTTCTCAATCAGAACTACCAGCAGGCGCGAGAGCATGCCAACAAGAAGGATCTCCTGACGCATGAGGCCACCGTCGAGAACCAGCGCAAGGAAAACGAGTACGAGCTCGAGAAGAAAGCCAAGGCCGAAGCCGCGCGCAAGGCTTTGGATACCGGCCTGGAAAAACTGCTGCTGAACCGTCGACAACTCCGCGCCTACCGCGCCAGCCTCCACAAGGCGTACAACCAGGCGCAGCAGAACATGCAGGAGGGAAAGGTCTTCGGCACGATAATTCCGGGGTCCACTCTCGAGCAGCACCAGTTCTTGGTGGCCGCCCAGACGGAAGAGCTAGGCAAGTTCGCCGCCAACTTTGCCGAGGTCGCTAACGAGTAGATGTTCGTCCCCGCGGAAATGACGACAGTCACGCGGAGATTTGGACAGCAGCTCGAGCAGGAAATAAAGACCGGCGAGGAGTTCATGGCCAAGATCTTGGCTCACAACTAGGAGGCCACCAATATGCTGGCTGTGAAGACCTCGGAGGAGCTCAAGCAGCAGGACAAGGTATTCCAGGAGGCCTACGACAACCTCCTCAACCAAAACCTGCGCACAATGCTCGAGAACTACGGAATGCAGCTGCCAAAGAGCGTGATGACTGGCGCGCAGAAACGCGACAAGTTCGGCAACATCAAGACGCATAGCAAGCTGGTGGACTACAACCTAAACGACTCCTCCGCTCCCGAGTACCAGCCAAGTCTAGGACTAGGCGGTGGTAGCCACTTCACGCCAGTTCTGCCAAGCAGACAGCAGAACCGCGAACTGGCTAAATACGCGCCGCTCTACAGCCAGCAGTACGGCGGCGGCGACGGCGGATTGAGTGGGAATGTTAACACGCAGCTGCAGAGTCTCTACTTCAATCCCCAGCGAGCGCTGAACATCCAAAGAAATATCCAGCAGCGACGTATCGAGGGACAAGCCCTGCAGCAGTCGGGCGGACGAAGTCTTGTCTCAAACATGGCAATGGGGTCAGCCGTAATCTAGGCTGGAGTAGGAGGCAAAGACAGCAGAGACAAGGCGAAGCAGAAGAAGCTGAAGAGCAAGCAGCGGTGGAAGCAGTCGCTGATCGACTAGGTGGAGGAGCGCGTGCTGACGGAGCCCAGCTACGAGTTGCTTGTGCAGCAGCTGCGAATGCAGCAGGCCTCCGCCTTCGCCGACATCATGAACACCTACACAACCGATATGGCCAAGAATGCACTCGAGCGCAGTCTGGAGCAGGTGCGCATGGAGCGAGTCGTGCAAGACGTTAGAAGCATGGCCCAGATGCCTCAG
Source organism: Candidatus Saccharimonadota bacterium (assembly GCA_020427965.1). Classification (GTDB taxonomy): domain Bacteria; phylum Patescibacteriota; class Saccharimonadia; order Saccharimonadales; family UBA4665; genus JAGQNT01. The sequence goes on from JAGQNT010000167.1 coordinate 11,593, forward strand.
CTTGAGTTTAGGCAGCAATTTATCAAGCGCCTCCGCGTGCCACTCACAAGTTTCGGTGCGCCTAAATTCACTGCGGCCTCCGCCACCAAAAGAAGACGTCTGTGAGAGGAGGACAACAACAATAATACTAATGAATTATTTTTTATAACATTTACTCTATAATTATATATCATTATCATCATCATCATCATCAATATTAATTCAAACCGAGTTGATTGTCTTGACGCTCGACAGCAGCAACCGAATTCTGCATGGCCTTGTCGAGGCCGATGTCTGTGTACCCAGGCAAGCCAGCCCCGTCCTGCTACTGCTGGTCTGCCTCTCGCTTCATTGGCTCCCCGTAGCGGTTGTAGTTGCGTCCGTACATGAAGTCTCCGAATTCGCCGCCCTGCGGCACATTCAACTTCCCCGCCATCCTCGCAATTCCCTGCCGAGCCAGCCGCATTATCGCCTCGGAAGGCCGCTCGCCTCCCTTCACAAAAGGCAGCTACTGCGGCAACTGCTGATCAATGAACCGCCCAATCGGCTGCATTGTGCGTCTGAAGTCGTCCTCGTAGGAGTTCATGCCTCCGTTTGCGGTGTAGTCGTGCACGGGCTGCCCCTTGCCCGAGGCTTGATTACTACCACCGAAGAGCGTCTTGGTGAAGGGCAGCGCAGTCGTTATCTTGTCGCGAACCCAGTTGAGACCCTTGTCCAGAATGCTTCCCCCCAGCGACCCAAGTAATCCCAAACCAAGGCGCCCCAAAAGTCCACCTATAGCAGC
>JAGQNT010000168.1 GCA_020427965.1 Candidatus Saccharimonadota bacterium
AGCAGCCGTTCATGAGCCGCCGCCGCTGGAGAGTGGCGATCACCTCACGCGCGTCGAATTTGAGCGCCGTTACCTTTGCCATCCGGAAATAAAAAAAGCCGAGTTGATCGAAGGAGTTGTCTACGTCGCCTCGCCCGTACGCGTGCGCCGGCATGGCGCGCCTCATAGTAGAATCATCGCATGGCTTGGTGTATATCAAGCTGCAACGCCAGGCCTTGAAATGGCAGACAATGTCACTCTGCGTCTTGACCTAAAGTGAAGTCACTTTGAGAATGGTAGATTTTCTGAAGGTGACAGTCACTGTCCAGAACGAGTCGGCAAGGCGGTCGCAGCTGCTGGACAGTGACTGTCACCTGGGTTCAAACTGCCGTTTTCTAGCTGATTTCACTTTAGATGTGTTGTATTCGCTCAACCTCTTCGAGAGTGATGAGTCGTGGGTTTGATCATACAGCTTGGTCATCTTCGGTGACGCATGAGCAGCGCTATGCTGTGCCTGCTCGATTGCCCCCATTTTCTAAATAGGTGGTAATGCTAGTGGCTCTGAAGGTGTGACAGTAGATCTCCTCCGATAATCTCTCCCTGGTGGGCTGGCCGCTCTAAGTACGCGTCAACATGGACAAACGGTGGCGTTTGAACAAAAACAGACGGTTTTGAATGTTTTCACTCTGAACGCAGAGGATCAAAAAAGTAAAAACAGCCACAGTTTTCTTCTGTTCTCGCCCTGAGAACCGTTCGGTTTCGTCGAGATGCCGCCGCCGATCCTCCTACTCAAAGATGCAGAGATCTAAATATCTTCCATCAATAGTGATCGCGATATCATCAAAGTAGATATTTGAGTTAAGTGCAGCGGGCGATTGTGCTTGAATTAGCGCCATAACCTTGCCACTGGATCCCGCGGTGACGCGATTGGTGAGTTGGGCCCAGCGACCGCGTGTGTAGCCGTTCACATACTTAGCATCGGGGCCTTCGGCGTCTGCTTTCAAGCCGAGTGACACCCAATCAAAGTCTTGGCCGGACGTATCATGGTCGAAGATTAAGTATTTGGCAGTTACGACCACTTCAGAACCAGGTGACGCAGCGAACGAGGGGCTAGCAAAACCAGCAGCATAAGGTTGAAAGCTTGAGATCTTCGCTGAATACTGGCCTACGCCGGCCTTGTTTCCTGGTCCGATAGATTGTTCTATAGAGAAGACGACGTTGGCTGAGCGATAGAAATCCTCATCATTTAAAGCAAAGGCGCCCCAACCAGCGTAGTGATCGCTCCAAATGTCAGTAGGCTGATCACCGTGAGATGCCCAAAGATTTAGATCATTGAAATCGTTGCAAACATTTGCTCCTCTGTAAAGTGTGGCGCCTTGTCCCAAACTAGTTTCTTGTTGCTGGACACCCTGGCCTGGCTCAGCCTGTTTACGCCCATCATCGTCAATATCTGCTTCACGTGACGACAGAGGAAGTCTAGGATATACAAGGTCATTGAAAAGATGATCTCCGTCGATCACTTCACTGTGAGGAATTGCCGATGGATCCAATCGCGGCCCCAAAACCGGCTTAGGTTGCGAATTGTCTTGGGCGACAACTCCCCTATGGTCATGAAAGAGTGCACCTATAACGATCACAAGTATGAGAACGGCGGTTTGATAGTGTTTGCAAAGGTACATTATCTTCTCCTCTGTCGCTCTATGCATTTCGATGAAACGCGAGTCAAAGAAAAACTATGCTTAACTGGCTTGCCAAGTCATCCGCATTTGCCTAGTTACTTGGGCATGGGGCTGGAAGTGGCGATACAGTCCGAGAGTCACTCTCAGAAAGGGCATACTGGCGATTTAGTGCAGGGGGACACGGTGGTGGTGGAGCAGAGACTGGATTCTCACACTCCACAAAACGGGAGTCGTTTTTCACCCAGCCCTTTCCGTCCGTATCAGTCAATTGCACCTCAATCCATTCTCTATCATCACTATATCGTTCAGGCCGCAGATGCGTCTCAGCTGGAAGTTTGCGGATTCTCTGAAAATCTACACCGGGGCCTTCATAGAGATAGGCGCCAAAACGTGTCATGATATCGCATCGCGGTACAGGCGGAATGCAGGAAGTTCGTCCGTCTAGAGTCAGTTCGAACGCTCCAGCAGTCCGGTTACGATGCGACCGGGCGACAATCGTGTAATCACAACTTGTTACAGGCAATTCAACATTACAGATCAGACTATTCGTGTCCTGCTCGCTAATATCGTTGTTGAAAGCCAGCAGATTCTTGTCGGGCAGGCGGAGATCGAGCCATGTATCGAGAGCGGGATTGACAGCGTCCATGCTGACAGTAGCTACATCTCCAGCATTGGCACAAAACTGAAATAAACATTCTTGCTCTGGATTTGTGGAATACTCTGTGATGGTCTCGCCAAAATCGATTGTGTTTACACAAGCGAGCGCAGTCGGTTGTTCGTTGGTATTGTGAAGACTGCGTAGACCGGCTTCATCGGTAACCAACCACTGCAGGACAGGAGAGTCGTAATAGGATGACCGGACTGGTGGCAAGATAAGCTGCGGTTGCCCACCCACAAGTCGAACTTGCACCTGAAAGCCAACCGGCAGATCCACGCTTTCACCACCGGCTGAGACGGTCACATTTCCTTCGAGATTGACAATGGAGGTCACCTTGTCTCGATTCACCGTGATAAACGCCGAGCTTTGCAGTTTAATTTCAACACCATTGAGTCTGAGTAATCCAGTCTCGCCGGACTCTGTACGAACAATCATGCCTGGAGGCGTTGCCGAACAGAGAAGATCATCGTTGTTGATTTGCATGAGGAAATCATGGGTTCCCGGCTCGACTGTGTCGAGATGAACCGGCCCAAATAATACTGCCCAGATTGGCTCTGTTATGCCAGCTACTTGGAGGTTGAGAAATACGGTGCCCGCATAAAGGGTATCAATGGTGCTAATAACCTTGAGATCCCGTCGATCACGCAGATTGTGAAATCTGTATTCCGTGGGATGGACATTGGCATCTGTTGCGCCGTAACAAGCAGTGTTGCTGTTGATGTCACTGCATTCGATGACGGCCAGCGCCATATCGTCGACGATCTTGTTACAGGCATCGACGGCAGTATCTGCCTTTACAGCCATATGCTGTTTTAGAGCTGGTAAGAGCACAGCAAACATAATGAGGGCCAGGATCAAGCGAGGTAGTGTTTTCTTCATCAGTATTCTCCGATTCAAGCAAGTTCGCTAGTGTCGAACCACCGACTCAATTTGTCAACGGGAATTACTTTTCTCCACAGCGGAGAGACGATGTTGGATCCGCTCCGCGGCAAGGCCAAGTAGTTGTTCCGGCCTGTTTTGCCATGCTCGCCAAAGGCGCACCACACCTTTGTCACCGTTTGACGTGGCAGTAAGAATATATGAGCCATCTGGGCTAAGCGCAGCTGACTTAATCGGCTCGTAATCTGACTTTGCATTTAGCACTCTTTCTGTAAGATGCATGACTGAGCCATCGTGCAGCACATCCCAGAGATCTGCCGTACCCGCCCCACTCCAGACAAAAAGAAGGTGGGTTGCGCTTGATTTGCAGTTAGGTTTATCAGTGGCATCGCCCTGTTGAGTTTGATTGGGCCAGGGCTGCCTTGCCGCCCAAACAAGACCACGAATGGTCTCAGGGTAAACTTTATCCCTCTGCCAACAAACATCAAAACTATCCGTATTCAATACGAGAATGGTGTCTTTATCGGCGACTGCCAGCATAGATTCATCTGGGCTTAGTGCCGCGTAAAGTGGGATTCCAGTCAGCAGATTCTTGAATTCGTCACTCAGGTCATTCGTAGTCCAGGACCAAAGTACGCGTTGTTCATCAACATTCCAAAGGATGATATTATTTCCTTTTCGTGGTAGAAATCCGATACTAAGGAGGTGATTATGGTCGGGACTCCACTGCAAGCCATAGACAGGAAGGCCGCTTGGTTCAGACAACGGCGCGCTCAATTCGTTGAGAGTCTTGTCCCAAACATGGATAGTACCGCTCACATTACCGGTGGCAAGCAGACCTTGTGATGATGACGCCGCGCTTTTTATCACTGGGCTATTGGTGACTAGAATCTTGCCAGGACAGTTTCCTTGCTCCAACACCGTTGGTGAATTCAACCAGCAAACATTGCCATTATCCTCATTGAGTAGCAACCCATTCGACAACCAGAAAGCAGAAGTGATAGATGGTGGGAGAGCCATTGTGACTGGGATTGTTGAAGTGATGTCCCATTTCGCCGCAAAAGCATTATCTCCTCTGTTGATAACAGCAAATTCATGATTGTTTAGCCAGCCGGCATACTCAATATCATCAAGGAGAGTTTGATCTCTCCTGCGAGGGAAGGTGCTATCAGGGTCTATACAGATCGGGTAACCTCCTTTGTCTACGCCGGCACAGAGGGGTTCGCCATAATCGTCAAAGACATCCCATTTTCGCACCGTGCCATCTTCGCCTACGGAAATGAGGTGTTGATCATCAAGCCATTTTAGCGCGACAACATCAGCGCGTGTGCTAAAACTGGTGCCCGAATGCCCGCGTAACACAGTGATCGCCTTCCGTGGGTTATCATCCGGCTCTGTAACATCCCATATGCGAATTGCACCGTCCTGGCCACCTGTGGCCAGATAGACGTGTTCCTCAATAAATGGATTTTCGGTCTTGTGTAGGACCGCGGAGACTATATTTGTTCCGTTACCTTCAAGTTTGATCAACTTGTCACCCCATCCATCTTCGGAGTAGATGGCAGTGCCATCGTTACGGATTTGCAATACGCGACCGTCTCCCAAAAACTTTGGCGCAACGACCCCTGAAGCATCGTCAAGACAAGGTTGGACAGGGCTCAACAGGGTTGGTCGGTCTTTTACATTCCATATTTGCAGGGAGCCGCCTGTAGACCACGTTGCCAGCGTATACTCACCTGTAAACTGAATACCAACAACCCCTGGACAGATGGAGATGGTGTGGCTGATTACCGGCTGATTACTAACATTCCAAATTGTGACCGTACCGCTATGCGTACCAGTTGCAAAGAGCTGATTGCCAGACCAGTCTGCGCTTGAAATCGGCCCTGTACTACTGATGGCCTCTTGAACATTTACGTCATTAATCAGTGTGTGTCTCTCAATGTCACCAATCCACACAGACCTACTCAGCGAGCTATTTGTACTTGGATTGTTGGCCTGTGCCTCATTGCTCCCAGCGCTCGTTGTAGTGGGACTTTGCGCTTGCTGCAGACTTCCCTCGTCCCAGGCTGCCAGCAGGCTTCCATCGCTCGCCCAGTCGGCGTCGAGAACTCTTCCAACGAAGACGCCATTGAGCTGTTTGGGTTCCTCGTCGCCTGGTTCCCAGAGCCAAACGTGATTTCCTTGACAGAGCGCAACCCGATCTGAAACTCCAATCTGACCCGGGACAGGTTGCCAGTGCGCGCAGGCGATCGGTTGTAGATTTTGTGCTAGATCGCTGATGGTGGAGAAGTCGAAGTGACGTGGCCATGCACCGTTTTGCCACACGCCTACCTCCGTCCCACCGAAAGCGAGTAACTGTCCATCAGATCTCCAGGCAACGCCGCGAAAATTATTCGCATTTGCGGTGCCACTATTCGCGATAGAGGTATAGGAAGGTCTTGCACTTGTTAGGTCGTTACTTACCAAATACAAATCGTTATCAGCAACAATAGCAACCTCGGATTGACCAAACTTGACGAGTTCTGGCGTCAAATTGAATTGCGCTGGCACTTTATCTGAGGGAAAAACTAAAAATCCGCGTTCCTGGCTTGTACGGACGGCCTGAATGAGCATGGACTCGGCTGCAGGCAAATAGGGTCTCGTGATGGCTTCACTGGGTAGAGCCAGTAGGGTGCGCGAAATGCTGATGACAGGGTCTACTAACAATTGCTCGCTGGCTTGGTTGACAAGCAGTTGTGACTCTTTTTTCAGAGCTGAATCTCGCTCAATCTTGGCTTCCATTTCTCGGGTAGCAGCAATGGCAGCATTTACTTCTGCTGTTGCCTTTGCATCAACTGCAATAACAGCGGCAACGGCAGCACGGGTAGCTTCAGCCTCGGCGGTGTTCCTAGCGACAAATGCTGTTGCGGCGGCCGATTGGGACTCGGCTGCAAGCGTAGCAGCTGTGGCGGCAGCCGTAGCCTGATCTTGGGCTCGTGCTTCCTGTTCAATCGCCAGCTTGCGATTGCCAGAAGCATAAACCATAAGACCAATAATGATCGATAAGATGATAACTGCCCCACCTGAAACCATAAGTGCAAGGCGTCTAGTTTTGGCATTCCGACTCTTACGAACGAGTAACCGCAAGTCATCGCTGCAACCTAGATCCTCGGCGTGTGAGCTTTTTAGCAACTGATCTGCTTCCGACATTTCGGCATCATTGAGTAGTCTCTCATAGGTTTGTCCCTGGCGAATCCACTCTTTGGCTTTTGTCTCGAAGCGACGACGGGTTAACTCATCCTTATATCGCTGTCTTATCCACTCATTCTTACTTAACCATGTAGTCACGAACCAATCTAGTGAAAAATCAACCTTAACCAGATCTTCATCTTCGGCTACTCCCTTGTCTATTGCGATTTCACCTTGCTTGGTGATGAGACGATACTTGGTGAGGTGCTCAAGCGTTATGTTGAAAAGGCTTTGATCGGAGTTGCCAATACGCAATTCACTCAGTGTTTGGCGTCTTGTTTGCGCATCTTCATCTTTACCAAATTCATCCTTGCTAAACAGAATAAGACGTATCATAATGCGCAGAGCTATCGTCTCTTGTTGAGAAGACAGATTTGCGAAAGCAGCCTTTGCTTGCTCTTCGCTGACCGCTGCAAGGCAATTCTCATCACGACCGGCCGCTTTGCTCGACAATGCACCACGTTTGTGCTCCTTCCAGAGTTGTACGAGGGTCTCCTGCAAAAACGGTAATGCACCGGGCTGGTGGTCAGCGTTGTTCAAAAGCCGCTCTACTAGAGCTCCATCCAACAACACACCAACCTCCATTGCTGGCTGTGTAATCACCTGACGAAGGGCTGACTGTCCGAGACCTTCGATTAACACATACTCTTCGTAGGGAAGCGACCCAAAATCACTAGTCTTGAGTCTTGGATAATAATCGCTTCGAAGAACGACTAGCAGTGTGACTTTAGAATAATTGCGAAGAGCAATGAGCTTGGTGATGAAGGTTTTTTGTTGAGATTGATCGAAGTGAAAAAAGAGTAGCTCGAACTGATCGATTATTAAAAGTAGTCGGGGGGTATGCAAATCTTCGATCATCTGAACTAGACGATCCGAACGAGTCGCATCTCCAGCAACTTCTGAAGTCAATGGAAGTGGAAGTGCAGAGAGATCGATTGTACCAATCTGTGCCTCCCATTGCGCTGTTGCCATTTTGTTATCAGAACTTTTGTTGTCAGAACTAAGGTTAAGAGAACAAACAGTCCACTGGCTGCTTTCTTGTCGCTTCAGCACTGGCAGGAGACCACCAAAAACTAACGAGGACTTGCCAACTCCGGACGGTCCAATGACAAACACCTGCTTCTGCTGAATTATACGCTGTCGAATTTTCTCAATCTCATCCTCGCGACCAAAAAAAGGTAGATTCGTCGAAGTCTTGTAGGGCTTCATGCCTGGGTAGGGACATTGTTTTGGCACATCGAATAGTAGTGCATCATCGCTACGCATAAAGAGTTGCGGTGTGCCCCACTCCATTTTTGAGCCTGCCCTTTGGAGGGCGTTACGCGCAAGGGCAAGGGCGCTGTCCACTGGTCGGCTATTGGCGAGCGCAGTATAGAAGGCCTGCGCGATCTCAATAGCAGCTGCGTCGCTCACAGGGAACTGCATGGCGATCACTGCGGGCACCTGCCGTTGCACGAGATATTGTGCAAGACCAGAGAAATACTCGGCTTTTGTATCGTGTTCATTACTTCTCGACGTTGAACATGCATTGAGGAAGACTAGGCGTAGATTGGTGCAATTTCGTAAAAGGGCGCCCAATTCCATCGCCTTGAATATTCGCAAATTGTGCTCTGCATCTTCAAAGCAAAGCCCGGAATGTTCATCAAACTTGAAGCGCGTAGTATCCACATTAGGCGAGTCATCGCACCAACCGTGGCCAATGAAATGAAGGACATGATAGGTATCGCTTGCCAATTCAGCGGCTACATGCTGGTCTATGGCTACGACCTTTTTTTGCACCAAAAGCCCTTTGGTTTGAAGGCTAGCTACACCTTTCTCTATTAGTTCCAATTCTCGCTTGACATCGAGACGAGGATAACGGTTTGACGGGTCGCTAACGATTACGAGAAGTCGCAATGGAGGCTCGACCTCCAGAGTTTCTTTTACATTGCTCGGCATCTCCATATATCGAATTAGCGGTGTTTTATTGGATGTAAAAAGAAATTGTTTGTCGCTTGGATCAAACAGATACTCCCAAGGCAATGTTGCTAGTTCAGGAACAAGGTTGAAGCGAAGGCGGATGCGTAAGCCATATTCATTAGGTTCATTACGATTGAGCCTATCGGTACTGATACGCAGGCAGCGTTCCACATCTCCGCCAAAGACCTTTTCGAAGAGTTGGGCGCCAAATGACTCCGGATCGCGAGGAACGACCAGGTTGCCTACATCGTAGGCCCGCAGGTTGCGTAGGTCTTTTCCAAATGAATCAAATCCGCAATCCTGTAACCACTCCGAGGTTATCGTAAAGTGATGCTGCGCTTCGCCAGCAGGTGAGGAAAATACCCAAGCTATGTATCCACCATCGCTTTTGGGCAAAAAGGCCAGATCAAAGTTGCCGTAGTGAATAATGGCCATAAGTCGGTCCAAATTGTGATAGCACATGCTCGCAAATAGCAGCACACGACCTGAGTGACTTCTTCCCAGCGAATTTTATCTAGCTGGTAGCGGATAATGCGCTGCAAACGCCAACGCGGATTGAAATCTACATCTTTGGAGTAAAAATTGTCGGAGATATTCTTGCAGAAGAAAGGTTTACTTTACAGGGACAAATCGCCTGATCGAATCCAGGATTTTTTGCATTGCTCGCAGCGTACGTCATTGAGGGGCTCCTTGACTGCTTTAAAATGCGCGACTGAACTTTCGAAATAAGCGGGTAATGGACAAAGAAGAAAGTCTTTCTGTTTGGGCGATTGTAATATACTAAACTTTTATATCTTATGTCAATACCCATTTTGTGTGACTATAGGATTTTTCAAAAGCAACATTCCCGGCTGCCAGCACTGTTGCAAACAAATAGAAACAGGCTAGAGAAGAAGAGCGGTGGTATCATATAGCTACTCAGATAGAGGTTCTTCTGGAAACGAGGATTCTCACGAAGCATCTTTGGGCTGTACCGGTGATAACGCCCGTTTTTGCCACTACAATTTGTCTACGTGTTACATCTTATATCATTGTACATTTTGTTCACCCCTTCCAGAGTAAGTTCACCTTATCCTGGTACAGGCCATCACCTCGCCAGTTGAATAACGCTGCCGATAGGCGTTATTGACATCACCCAGCCGGAATGAGAATCCGGTTCCGCTTGGAATCGGGTTCGTTTTTACGCTTCCCTACATCCTCGTTTTACCTCACGTCACTTTAGCCTGTTACGCGCACGAGTGTGCGCACATTTTTTCATTTCCGCTCTGATAGAAAAAATTTTGTGTACACAGATAGTACATAGGTACTAGCCGGACGGGATTCAGATTCTTGCAGCGATGTTGATCTTGCGCGTGATCTAGCATGAGCAGCTGCGGCGTGCCTGCTCAGTTGTGGATCACCCAAACCCGGGCGAAGGGAGGCGACAAACCATGAGGCTGGCAATCGTCGGCAAAACTCGATCGGGCAAGAGCACGGCGCTGCACC
>JAGQNT010000169.1 GCA_020427965.1 Candidatus Saccharimonadota bacterium
GCTGACCCTGGTGCAGGCGTATGATTACTACCATTTGGGGCAGTTCAGTGCGTGTTTATCTAGAATACAGGTGCTGGATCCCGGCTTTGCCTCCACCACCGATCCACAGGCCTTGCTCAACAAGCTCGATGCTCTGAGCGCCACTGGGACTTGACACAACCAATTGATCGTTAAATACATTGCTAGTTAAATAAAGGCACCCCGCTCACGGGCGGGGTTCTTCTTTTTGAATGGTGTTGCATTGCCAAACGATGTGATGTACATTTCATAACAATTCAGACAAAACGGTTTCACTAGGGATCACGCCTTGCCAACTTATCGCAACCGATCATATTCATCAACTCATATTTTGTGAGGGTACCATGAGCATTGTTTCAAAAACACTAGCGGGAATTTGTTTGGCGATGTTGTTTTTCAACGCCTCAGCGATGGCAGTTCAGCAAAACCCGCCGCTTGAAGCAAACGGTAGTAATCAGTCGGTTTCGCTTCGCTGGCCGCGATATACCGACGGAACATTCCTCAGGTACCGAATCTACATGGACACGCAATCCGACTACAGTACTGTAGTGCAGGTGGACTCCACAACCAGCTTCAACAACCTGGACACAACGAAAACGCTGTCGCCATTGACCAATTATATTCGTCTCTATTTCAGAGTTGTATGGGTTGACACATTTAATGTCGAGCACGCGTTCCTACTCGATGCAAGTGCAGTTCCCACGACGTTCATTCCGGTTGCCGGATTGCCTTTTTTGCAATTGCACAGTGGTGATTTCCTCTGGGGGGATTACGATAACGACGGCGATTACGACGTGTTTATTACCGGATCGACAACCGATGAATGGAACAATGGACCCTACGAGCAAGGCAGGGCACGACTCTATCGAAATGATCTTGGGACGTTCACGGAGGTCAACGCCGGCTTTCAGGAACAGATTCACCGTACGGCTGCCGCATGGTGCGATTATAACAACGACGGGCTGCTGGACATTTCGTACATGGGAAGCTCTGGCAACGGCACGAGGGCATTCAAACTGTATAAAAATAACGGCAACGGCACGTTTTCTGACGTTCCGACGGATATTGCCGGACAAGCTTTTGGGGCCATAGCATGGGGTGACTATGATAACGACGGCGACCAGGATGTTATTATCGTTGGTAACGATGGCAATAGCGACAATACACTTCTTTATCGCAACGACGGTAATGGTGCTTTCACTCAGGTAGATATTGGATTGCCTGGCTATAGTGGCGGGTCCGTTGCCTGGGGAGACTACGACAATGATCATGACCTTGATCTTCTAATACTGGGCAATGGCACCGTTGAGATCTATAGAAACGACAACGATGGTCAGTTCACCGAATTATTGGGAGAAGGACCGCTTTTTTATGGTGTGAATCGTGGGCAGGCGATCTGGGCCGATTATGACAACGATGGTTTTCTGGACGTGATTTACTCCGGCGCCAGCGGGGAAGGACGTTTTGCAGCCGTCTATCGAAACGAGGGTGGTGATTTGTTCGGCGATATCGGTGCCAGCCTTACGGCCGTGGCTCGCAGTACAGTTTCTGCCGGTGACTTTGACAACGATGGCGATTTGGACTTCTTTTTTGCGGGAGATCCGCAGACTGACTACACCGA
>JAGQNT010000170.1 GCA_020427965.1 Candidatus Saccharimonadota bacterium
CGAAGGGGTCGCAAAACACTCGGTAGTACAAGGAGCATCTAGCTATGCTTAGTGGCTTTGGACGACGACGAAGGGTCATAGCAACATCAACGCCTCGGCTTGACGAGACGTATAATCTTCGTGGCCTAAATATGGTTGCACCAGACCAGATCATGCCTGATGGTGAAAGCCCTTATAACCTCAATTCTCGTGGTTATGCTCGTGATGATGGCCAGAGTCGTGTCGCAATCCGAAATCGCAAAGGCTCAACTCTTCTATCTACCCCTGTAGGAGAGACTGTCGATGCTACAAATACTGGCACAGTTACAGATGATTTATCGTTCGATAAAGACACCTGGGTTGATATTCTGGTGACTGCGGGCGCAGATGGCGCTCTGAGTAAGATTGACTCGTATATCAAAAAGAACGCTAGTGGAAATGGCCCTGTGATCATTGAGGTGTACTCCGACAACAGTGGAGCACTCGGCGACCTACTTGCAACAACATCAATCTTGCCTAGTAGCGTCACGACAAGCTATGCTGACGTTTCTTCTCACGTTATGGACGCACCAACGATCGCGAATGGTGATGATTATCACTTACTATACAAAGTACAGGATGCTGGAAGTGGTAGTTACTATCTTGGCCTTACCTCTGGTAGCGGTGTTCGAACTACTGCTGATGGGGGCTCTTCGTGGACGACAGTATCAAGCTCTGCACGGTTCAAGTTGTACCTATCTACAGAGATGGAGATCATCGGGTTTGCGCGACGATACCCTCAAGCGAGTGGTGGCCAGCGGACCTACTTTGCTGCCACTGATGGCAATGTGTACGAGGTGACTGACGCTGGTACGCCCACGAGCATTGATTCTGCAGTGAACGTGAACGCTTCTTATTGGCGGACTGCTCAGATCGATGACAAACTTATGTGGGTTGATGGCTACACCGCAGCTAAGTGGTACGATGGCTCATCTGTAACCTCTATCGCGAACACCCCAAGCGCCCCGTCTCATGTATGGGTACACAAAAACAGGGCTTTCTTTGTACCGAGCGCAGACCGAAACAAGGTTGTATTCTCTGATCTTTATGATTTTGAGTCATACCCATCAGTCAACTTCTTCTATGTGCCTAACCCTAAGTCTCCTGACCACATTACTGCTGGCGTGACATTCCAGGATAGTTTGGTCATCTTCACGCACGAGACGAAGCATACAGTGTTCGGCTCTGACATCTCGACATTCACTCGAAAAGAGGCAATCGGTACGAAGGGCGCAGTTAGCCAGGAAGCTGTAGCTGTTGACCGAAACTACATTTACTTTATGGCCGATGACAAGATGATTTACCGTTACAACGGAGTATCTGACCAGATTATCTCTGAAAAGATCCGACCACTGCTCAGCCAGGTGCAAGATCCAAAGAAGGTGCGACTACACATCCACGACAACCAGTTACGCGTGTACTACGCTGCCACCCCTAGCACTACTCCTACAGAGATGGCAATCTTTGATATTGATCAGTCTGGCACTAATCCAAAAGACTTCACATGGTTTCATGACAGCGGTCGATCAGCCGTTGGTTCACTCACTTGGTATCTCGATGACAATGAGCTTATTGAGTTCAGCTCACGCATCGGTGCTATTTACACTGGCGAGAGTGGCCTGAGCGACGCAGGAAAGCCTATTAGCTTCAAATACTGGACTGCATACAAAACATACGGCTCAGGAGCAGCCAAGGACCGTATCAAGCGCTTCCGACCTATTGTGCGACCTGCAGCAGTGCCGTACTACTTGAGTGTCGGTAAAGATGTGAATTTTGCGAACAAGCCTGATATGCGTGATTGGCTAGTTGACTCTGGTGGAGCACTCTGGGGTAACTTCCAGTGGAATGACGGCACAAAATGGGGCGCAGGCTCTAACTTGGTGGATAATACATCACCAATGTCTGGTCGTGGAAAGCACACTCAGTATCGTTTCGAGAAGGAAGCTGTGGATGTTGAGATAGAACTTTACGGTTATATTGCACTTGTGAAAAGCGGAAGGCCACGATAATGGTTTTTGACCTTGGACTATCGCTAGATGGCAACTCGCTCCAGCGCCTACCGCCAAATGCTACGAAAGAGCAGCAGACGGCCGTTATTAACGATATACTTGATCGATTGAACAACTTGCTCAAGTCTCAAGTATTCTCTGACGGCACGAATAAACGTATGATCATTGGGTACCAAAAGGATGGCTGGGGTGCTGGTAAGGATTTTGGTATCAAAGTCTCTATTGAGGGCGTTGATGTCACTGAGGCGACTGATAGCCAGTTACTAATGAAGTACGATCTTCAAACCTTCTTCTATTATGACCCAGATACAGGTGATTGTATTGGCCAGGTCGGACTACTCCCTAATGGCCGAAATGGTGAAGCATGGGCTAAAGATGGCGAGGATGTGAATGACGCCTTTGGAGTATAGCCATGGAGCCAGACAGAGACAAACTACAGTACTACTCTGGTGATCCTATCGACAAAATTGTAGCGTCGAAGGTGCAAAAGAGCATCTCTAATGACGGTGACACTACTTCAGCATCAGGCACATGGCAAAGCGCAAAGATAGTAACTAAGACGTATACTAATCCATACGGCAAGCAATGTTTTGTACGCGGGCGTTGGTCTATAGATGGAGGTACGAGTTGGAACACTTTTGAGTCGCATCAACGGTTTTCATTCACTATTTTGATCATCAATCCTGTAAATCCGTCCCAGCTTGGCCAGGGGCTCAAAGCGGCTGTTTCTATAGGGGTAAGCGCCGATTTAGTCAAGATAGTAACCGCAAATGGCGATCACGGTAACGTCACAGTTGATATTGGTGCTGGCACCCAGACATATACGCCGACGAGCCATACTTTTCTAGTTGAATACGAATTGTTCGAGAAGGGGTAGTATGGAACCAGATTTCGATAAATTGAACTTCTACACTGGCACGAACTACATGAAGCGTAGTAGTAAAACGGGCGACTCAACAATCAATGCTTCTGATGTCGATGTATTGCATGATCTGGGTTATAACCCGCAATTTGTGTACTATGTTGATCTTGATGGTGACGGCTACCTCTGGTATGGGGGTGAGCGTGTTTTTGAGGGCACTGACTCTAGCGCTGGGGCCTGGACATACCCACCGATTGTTGATGGATGGACTACCACTGATACACTATTATTTCACCCTACAGGATTTTCATCCGCGGAAGAGATCTATTGGGTAGTATACTTGGACTATGGAGCATAATTATGGCTGACCCTGATCTCACAAAACTACAATCGACAACTCTCAATCCAGCGTTCAAGAACAATGACGAATATACTGGTAGTTTCAACTTGACTGGTACCATGAGCGCGGGTAGTAAAATTATCACCAAAACAATTACGCTACCAGACAATGTAGAGATAGCCGACATCCTATTCAAAGGGCGCGCTAATGGAGGTTTCGGTATTCCTACTGGAGACCCTCGGCCAAATGATGCTTGGTTTAAGCGTGGCGCTGTGTGGGCAAGAACAGATGACTCACCGAGCTACGTTAATTACCCCATGCCTTTCGATATTTCTGCGAGTATCAGTGGCGATCAGCTCACTATTACAGCCTCTGCATTTAAGACTTTTACCGCGAATCTAACAATCACCAGTGAAACAGTATATTATAAGGTTATTGATTACTCTGTATTCTAATTATGGTAAAATAGCAACAGGAGAAAAATAAAAAATGGCATCAGCACCAACA
>JAGQNT010000171.1 GCA_020427965.1 Candidatus Saccharimonadota bacterium
CATTTGGCCAGGCTATCAACCGATTGAAGCAGGACCTGGAGGCAAAGGTAGCGAGCCACCAAGATCAAGCTGAATCTTTGCCCGCAATCGATGTAACTGCTCCAATGGACGTTAACAGTCCAGCCCCGCTGCTGCTGACGAGTGAAAATGGCACTATGCATCCATTGATGAGTGAGCTAGAGCAGGTCCTGGATATCTTTTATCGTATGGGCTTCAATGCGGTTGAGTCCCGTGAGATTGACGATGACTACCATATGTTTGGCACCCTTAACTTTCCAGAGGGTCACCCTGCTCGCGACGATTATGACACCTTCATGACCGAGCAAAAAGATGAGAACGATCATGCATATATCGCACCTGCCCATACCTCAACTATGCAAAATCGTGTACTGCAAAAGTACCGACCAAACCTGGAAAATGACCAGCCAATTGCTGTTGTTATTCCTGGTAGAGTTTTTCGTAACGAAGATCTCGATGCGCGACACGAGCACACATTTTACCAGCTAGAGGGCGTGTATGTGGGCCAAGGCGTACATGCCGGCAGTCTGATAGCGACCCTTAAAGAATGGCTTAAAAATTATTTCGGCAAAGATGTTGATATCCGTACCCAGCCGTACTATTTTCCATTTACTGAGCCAAGCTTTGAGTTTGCGTCGAGTTGTACGTTCTGTGACAAAAAAGGTTGCAAAGTTTGCAGTCAGTCCGGCTGGATTGAACTAGGCGGCTGCGGCATGATTCACCCAAACGTTTTGCGTCACGCGGGCATTGATGCCGAAAAGTATACTGGGTTTGCATGGGGCTTTGGTATTGAGCGGCTGGTAATGCTCAAGTATGGAATTGAAGATATTAGGCACTTTGAGAGTGCAAAGTTAGACTTCTTGAGGCAGTTCTCATGAAAATTAGCTTGAATTCTATGCAAGGGCTGTGTCAGCGCTACGGGTGCTTGGACAATCTAGTACCTGAGGGAGTTGATAATCTCGTTACGAAAATTGGCGCGCAACTCGGTGAAATCGAAGACATAACTTATGTAAAAAACCAGTACGACAAAGCAGTGATCGTACACGTTGTGTCAGTCGAAAAGCATCCTAACGCTGACAAACTTCATGTCTGTATGGTTGATGATGGTGGACGCACACCAGAGGTATCTCGCAGCCAAGACAAAACGGTGCAAGTTGTTTGTGGTGCGCCGAATGTGCGGGCAGGGATGCTGGCAGTTTGGTTGCCACCCGGCGCAACCGTACCTGACAGCTATAGTAAGGATCCATTTGTACTCGAGGCCCGCGAACTTCGTGGCGTTATTAGTAACGGTATGTTGGCGAGCCCTAAGGAATTGGCGCTGGGCGACAAACATGACGGTATATTGGAGGTGAATGACGATGGGATCGCTAAACCGGGTATGATGTTTGGCGATGCGTACGAGCTTACTGATGATGTCCAAATAGATATCGAAAACAAAATGTTCACGCACCGGCCAGATTGCTTCGGTTTCCTCGGTGTAGCCCGCGAAATGGCTGGCATCCAAGGACTGACCTTTAAGAGTCCCGACTGGTACACGCCGGATGCGGCTATCGCTGAGCCCGAAACCGACACGTTAGCACTGGAATTACGTAATGAGTTGCCCAGTTTGGTGCAACGGTTTATGCTACTGCCGATGCGGGATGTGCAGGTCGGGGCTAGCCCCGTCTGGTTACAGGTTGAGCTGGCCAAGGTTGGCGTTAAGTCTATTAACAACATCGTCGATTACACTAACTTTTTTATGCTTGAAACGGGTCAGCCGCTACACGCTTATGACTACGATAAGGTCAAGGCTCTCAGTGGTGGCGACGGGGCAGTTATCGAAGTACGTAATCCACGCGACAATGAGCGGATCAAGCTACTGAATGGCAAAGAGATTGATCCGCGACAAGAAGCCATCATGATTGCGACCGACAAAGCTTTGATCGGCGTTGGTGGTGTGATGGGCGGTTCTGAGACCGAAGTCGATGAAAACACTAAAAATATCATTCTAGAGGTCGGTACCTTTGACATGTATTCAGTCCGTCGTACTAGCATGGAGCACGGGTTATTTACCGATGCGGTAACCAGGTTTAATAAAGGACAGTCGCCACTCCAAAACCGAGCGGTGCTCGCAAAAGTCGTTGATGAAATCCGAAAATTCGCAGGTGGAAAAGTAGCCGGTCCGGTTATCGACGACAATCAAGCCGAGGGCCGCCAATGGGTCCATCCACCTGTGCCAGTAACCGCGGACTTTATCAACGCGCGGCTTGGCTTTAGTCTTTCACCCGAAGATATCAAAGTTATCCTAGAACATGTCGAGTTTCAGGTTGCGATCGAGGGCAATAAGCTGAGCGTAACAG
>JAGQNT010000172.1 GCA_020427965.1 Candidatus Saccharimonadota bacterium
AGGCCACGAAGATTATACGTCTCGTCAAGCCGAGGCGTTGATGTTGCTATGACCCTTCGTCGTCGTCCAAAGCCACTAAGCATAGCTAGATGCTCCTTGTACTACCGAGTGTTTTGCGACCCCTTCGGGTACTCATGATAATCGGACCAGTTTTAATTTGGCCGCGACCCTCACGAGCAACAAATGCGGTAACAAGAGGATCAAGTTTATCACGTTCCTGAGATGCTTCAGCGTAGTCCTCGTTGATCTCCATGACACGCGCCAAAGTACCGATCGTGAACATCTCTTTCCATACCTTGCGGACCTCAGACTCATCGCTGTCATTCACCATGAGCTCAGGTAGACGCAGATAGTCGATATTTGCAGTATATGCAGCGTCTGAGGGCGCGGTAAATCGAGCGCCACCACCGAACTCTGTCCACTGTCGCGGTCGCGTGGCAGTCGCAACAGAGAAGTTGGCATGGTCACGCATAAACTGGTTATAGTTCAGGTAACCATCTTTAATATTTTCATAATTGCTGCTGGAATCAATGATTGTCAGCTCAAGCATAGTGAGAAAGTCAACAGGGAAGTCGATAGTGTAATCATCAGCAGAGATATTGATCGTGTCAGACGACTCCATCGAACGAATACGATGGTTGGTGAACAATTCATTTTGGAAGTCGTTTGCAGCTTCATCAATAAGATCGGCATCGTACGAATCATCATCGAGCTTGCCACGGACAGCTGTTCGGATTTCTGAGAGTGTGAGTTTATCGTAATTTGACATTTTTTTGTTTCTCCTGTTGATATTATAGCAATAAAACTAGTTCAACGGGTACCGAATTCCATCTAACCTGATGTATGTATCAGTACCACTGGTGCCAGAAACGAGGTTAATTGTTCCATCGGTTGCACATGATATTTTTGCAGTTCGATATGACCCAGATTGCCCAGTAGCAGTAACGGTATAAGCTGGCTCAAAACCAGACAACACAGTTGCTACGTTGTCGCCAAATGTCAGGTTCCCGCTCGTCCGAGTAGCCTGTCCGCGTAAAACAACTTCATTACCTTCAACCTTCATGTACAAGGCACTCCCAGTGTAGCTAGAGCCGACTGTAATAGGCAGCCAACCGCGCTCATGACCTTGACGATTCTTATATACGGTACTCATGACAGTGAAACTATCCCTTCATCCCAGTCTGTGATGTTAGTATTGATTGACTCAGTAAACTTGTTTGCAATAAACCAATGACCCTTGTCATTTGGGTGAATACCCTGACCGTCGGTCGCAGAGTCAACGTACATAGTTGAGTCAAAATCAGTCTGCAGGTCCACAAGATGTGCATTATCGAACTCGCTAACAATGGTTGCAATCTCGCTATCATACCAAGCATGAGCAGATGTCCACTGCGCCTCTGGAGGGCTACCACGAGGCGGTTCTTTTGCGACAAACACGCGAGGTGGAGTTGCACTCGGTACGACAATGCCAGATACAAAGATATTACCACCACCAGAGTTAGCAATGCGAAGTGTTTTTGCGCCACTCGTACCAGCAGCAGCAGTAAGCCCAGTAACCTTCACGAGCTGGAATGTGATGTTCTGATCAGAGCCGAATATAGGGTCAGTATACGATGGCTTTAGACCATTACCAGCAAATGAGCCTACCGTCGAACCGTTACAAATGAAGTCTACACCCCCAATAGTATAGGTTGACTTAGAGATAACAAGCCC
>JAGQNT010000173.1 GCA_020427965.1 Candidatus Saccharimonadota bacterium
CGTCAAACTCATCGAGTGTCAAGCCGGTGACCGCACGAAAAACAGTTGGATGTTGCGAGAGTGTTTTGTATTTGAAGATCATCGCTCGATTTTAGAGCATGTCAGTTTATTGTGAAATAAGTCTAGTGTCTAAAAAGTAGGTAGAGTGCTAAACTGATGGGATGTCAACCAGAGAAACATACCCTACCGACTTGACCGATAAACAATGGCACATCATCGCACCTCTGTTACCAGAACCGTATATGGGACGACCACGGAAGTACAGCCAACGGGAGATGCTCAATGCCATCTTTTACCTCACTCGTACCGGATGCAGTTGGCGTATGCTGCCCCACGATTTGCCCTCATGGAAAGCAGGGTATGCCTATTTCCGCAAGCTGCAACAACTCAACCTGTGGCAACAGGTCAATGATGAACTGCGTGAAGAGGTTCGAGTTGCATTTGGGCGAGAACCCCATCCCAGCACCTTGGTTGCCGATAGCCAATCGGTCAAGACGACGGAAAAAGGGGGCCACGTGGCTTCGATGGTGGCAAACGGGTGAAAGGTCGTAAGCGGCAAATCATTACCGACACTCTGGGCTTGCTGGTTTGTGCTTTGGTTCATCCAGCTAACATCTCTGACAAGACGGCTGTATCTTGGCTGTTGCGGCGCATCCCTTTCACCAGTCGTTTGGCTCGTTTGGTAGTTGATGCGGGTTATGACAGCCCTGCGGTCGCTGCTCTTTGCGCCGATTGGTTGGGTATGGAATATGAAGTTGTCCACCGAACGAGCAGGGGCTTTCAAGTGCAGCCATGGCGTTGGGTCGTTGAGCGTACTTTTGCCTGGTTGGGCAAGTATCGACGGCTCAGTAAGGATGATGAGCAATTGCCCGTTGTGGCTGAGGCTTTTCTTTTTGTCGCTTCGATTCATCTCTTGACCCGTCGTTTAGCTAATGACTGAGTTTTTAGACACTCTCTTAGGTTTCATCTTCTCTCTCCTTAGACAAGACATAAGCTAGAAACAGCTTATTTTATTTTTGACAGTTTCTTGTTTTTCAGCTTAAGAGAGAAGAGGCCGCGCGTTTTGACAAAGTTCTGACAAACAGCTGATATTTTGGGGAATTTACGAGTAGCAAGTCGGCGAGGAATGAGCTTGAAACTGTGGAGTTCGGAGTAAGACTTCAGTCGGAACGGGCGAACCGGCTGAAGCCTCACTCCTGTTTTATGGACGTAACACGCACCACGTGTCACGCGTCTCCTTCACTTATCGTTGCATTGCGGCCGCAACCGCCACCATCGCCGCAAATTCCGTGACCTTTTCATTGTGATCCAGCGGACTGAGCAGGCGATCCACCCGGATTTTCACATCGTTGAGGGTGA
>JAGQNT010000174.1 GCA_020427965.1 Candidatus Saccharimonadota bacterium
GCCAACGTAAAGATAATCCCCCGGCGGCACGACGATCAATCGTCCACCCTGAAAGCGACCAAATGCCACTTCCAACGCGCGATCAACCTGGATGTGCAGCAGATAAACGCCGCTTTGCAAACCGCTGCCCAAGATGCAGACAGTAGGATTGGATAGTTGACTCTTCATGATTGGAACGCACGCACTTGCTACTCCGTAGGGAAACGATAGTTCGTTTCCCTACGGAGTAGCAAATGCGTTCAACTGCGTAATTCCCAAGCGTTTTAAGCAGCGGACGTGATCTACAATTCACAGCGAGATTCACAGCGAACACCCATAGGGAAATTGTACCTCACCCGCCGTATTTCTGGAACTAATTAGCACGTTGACTTGCAGCCCAAAGAAAAAAAACGCTTTTGACAGCAAATAAGCCTCATGGTATGATCGCACCGAGGTATAAAACGCCTGACAAAAGCAAGAAATTCTGTACGGCAAATTACGCCAACCAAATTCATGCAGTTGAGTCACGGCGTTGACTGGCCTCGGTCACAGTTGCAGTTCTTCGACACCAGCGTTGTTCACACCGTACTTCGCGGTCATCGACTCGCTCGCGTGAGCGGTCGACAATAGCTCGTCACCACCCTCATAAGCGCTATTGTCGACCAACACACAAATAGGACTTTCGCAGCGCCGACGCCATCTCTTGTGGTGAGAGCCGAGCATTCGAACCAAGTTTTACGCAAGGCTTACGAAAGTCCTAACAAAATGAGAATCGTCCTGTTACCCTTTTTATTTTTTCACACCACAGGAGGCATTCGTGACACAATATTCCCTTAGCCGTCGAGAGTTTCTGAAGGTGGCAGCCGTTGGCTCCACTGTGACGCTCATCGCGGCCTGCCAACCGGCCGGGCCAGCCGCCCAGTCTGGTGAAGCCGGAGGTCAAGCGGCGGCGCCAACCGAACTGCGTTTTATCAAACTCGCCATGAGTGATCCGGTGCCCGTCTACTTCGAGGACACCGTCATCCCTGGGTTTGAAGAGGCAAATTCGGGCCTCACGGTGACGGTCGATATGA
>JAGQNT010000175.1 GCA_020427965.1 Candidatus Saccharimonadota bacterium
CGATCACCATCAGAAATAGCAAACGATAGATCAACCGGAGTAAGTGCAAATAGAATTGGTCCGGACTGAGCCGGCCGCTGCTGATGGCTTCCCGCAAGGGTTGGTTATCTGGGTGCTGCAACAAGCCGTTACCCAGACCCTTAATGGCGTCTTCTACGGCTTCGCTTAGTCTTTCGCGGATACGGGTGCCGGCGGCCAGCGATTCCTGATGGTAGTATTCGATGATGCTTTCTTCGCTTTGCTGGGGGCAGCCCGGCATGCGACTGGCGTGCAACAGACGATAGAAGACGGCGAATTCGCTGTATAGCTCTTCTTCCATCATCTTCTCCAGATTGAATTCCAGATAGGACAGGCGCACCAATCGGGTGGCGTCCCGGAGCAGCCGCAGATAAGTGCCGTTGGTCACCAGCGCATAGAGGTGGTCGGTGTAAAGAACGTGGTACCGTATTGACCCCAAAAATACGTTACTAGAATCGAAAGGATGAACAGATCAATTGTTGCCGCAATGAAAATCATCTTATTTGTTTGTGGCATACCTGACTTGGCGCTATCCCCATGAGGAATAACATCTAGAAGAAGATGGGAGGCAAAACCAGCTCCAAAGGCAAGTAGCGGGTTTCCTGTTTGTTGACCCACAACTGCACCAACAGTCGCATGAACCGATACATACATAGTTACTCCTTTATGTTACTAGTAGCAGGGGCGGGAATTGAACCCGCGACCTCGAGCTTATGAGTCTCACGCTCTAACCAACTGAGCTACCCTGCCCCGATGTAAGTATACATACCGAACAATGCTACGTTTTACAACCATGATACGGTTGTAGAGCGTCAACTTTTTTGCATATAAACTTACATCGGGGCCCTGCCAAAACAGGACTAAGATATTATCTTTTTGTGCCGAGAGAGGGAATCGGTCTCATTTTCGTCAGCTTCCGCTTCCTCATTCGACCTTGCCTCGCGGCGCTCGATGCCGTGCGCAGTCTCGCGCAACGCTCCGGCTTTCGAGTCCCTACGCAAGCAAACAGTTTTGCTTGCTTCGTCCTTCATGGTTTTAAACACTCAAAAACCACCCAAAGGGTGGTTTCATGATATTGGCGGGGAC
>JAGQNT010000176.1 GCA_020427965.1 Candidatus Saccharimonadota bacterium
GATATAGGTGCATATGAGACTGAGCAGTTTACTGCACAGGTTCATAAAAGCAATATCTCCTGCTTTGGGGATCAGGATGGTGCTGCCATTGCAATGGCATCCGGTGGGTACAGTCCATATATTTACCTGTAATAGTCAAGACTTGATCTGACAGTTGGCATTTATCGGACGCCGAAGTTTTGATTGATTTCGACTGTCCGATCTGCTGCGTGTGCGTTATCTTCTACTAACGCTGCTGCGTCCTTCCAGGGTAATTGGTCCAGTTGTTTTTCCAGGGCCAAATGTATGCTGTCCAAAAACGTTTGCCAAGGTGTTTTGCCAAAGCAATACTTTCCACTGTGGGTGCGCTGGTGATTGTACCACTCAATCCAATCATCGAGGTCTTTTTGGAGTTCTTCGAGACTTTGATATAATTTTTTACGAAAAGCGATGGCATAAAACTCGTCCTGAATAGTTCGATGAAAACGTTCGCAGATTCCGTTGGTCTGCGGGCTTTTAGCCTTGGTTCTGGTGTGGTCAATATCTTCGATAGCCAGGTATAGTTGATAGGCATGCTCGTCTTTTTTGCCACAATATTCGGTACCTCGATCGGTCAGGATGCGCAGAAGGTGGATACCGTACTCCTCGTACATAGGGACAACCCGATCGTTGAGCAGGTCGGCGGCTACCAAAGCATCCTTGCTGCCGTAGAGTTTTGCTTGGGCTACTTTGGTATACGTATCGACATACGTTTGCTGGTAAATTCGGCCTACGCCTTTAATTGTGCCCACATAGTAAGTATCCTGACTGCCCAAATAACCCGGGTGGTGCGACTCAATCTCGCCGTGGGCTTCTTTTTCTTCCCGGCTTTTCTCCAGCGCTTGCAGTTGCGACTCGGTCAATACCAGATGCTCCTGCGTTGCCCGAGCCTCCATGGCTTTTAGCCGCTTCTTGAAGGTTTCCAGATCGTGGCGCAGCCAGATCGATCGCACCCCGCCAGGTGAAACATAGATGCCTCCTTTCCTCAATTCATTGGCCGCACGAACCTGCCCATAGGCTGGATAAGCAAAGGCCATCTCAACCACCGCCTCTTCAACCCCTTCACTGACCCGGTTCTTGGGATTGGCTTTGCGCCGGCTCAGTTCCTGCAAAGCGACTTCTCCACCCGTGTCGTACAATTCCTTGAAACGATAAAACGAATCGCGCGAAAAGCCTATCACCTTGCATGCTTGCGATACATTGCCAAGTTCTTTGGCTAAGCGAAGTAATCCTACTTTGTTTTTGATAATTTTGTGCTGAGTAGTCATGGCTTGATCTAGTTTTGATAGTGAAATGATTCCAAATTCAAATCTACCTAAACTGTCAGATTAAGTCGTGACTACTTCATATAA
>JAGQNT010000177.1 GCA_020427965.1 Candidatus Saccharimonadota bacterium
CAGAACGAACTCAGAAGCTTACTGCGCGGCCAATGGTCCAACGGTATGTTGCCGCACATGATTTTTAGTAACGATCCTGACTTTGAACGCGACCGCCAAGCCTGGCGCAGCTGGGTGAGTCCGTATTCGCCAGAGAAAGTTTCGACCAGTGGCATTACCCAACCCCCCATGCTAGCAGAAGCTGTCGTGCAAATCGGACAGCGTTTGAAGGCGCCTGAACGTCGCCGTTGGTACGACGAAATGTGGCAACCGCTCGTCAATCATCACCGCTGGGTGTATCAAGAACGCGATCCACATCAAGAGGGTTTAGCGCTCCTGATTCACCCCTGGGAATGCGGTATGGACAACACGCCGCCGTGGATGGCTTACCTCCAGGATCACCAACTCCCTTTGTGGATCAATTTTCTCCACACGACCAAACTCGAAACTGTCGTCGGTCTGTTCCGGCGTGACACCAGGAGCGTGCCAGCCAATCAACGCTTTACGAACTATGAAGTCCTGGGTCTGTACAGCGATCAACTACGACTCCGCCGCAAGGGCTACAACATTGACCGTATATTGGATCACGCCCTGTTTGCCATCGAAGATTTAACCTTCAACAGCATCCTCATCCGGGCTAACCGCCACTTGCAAGATATCGCGGCCGTCATCAAGGAAGATCTACCAGAGGACTTACTAGAGAGGATGCATAAAACCGAGAAAGCCTTCGACCAACTATGGGACGAAACGACCGGCCAATACTACTCGCGTGATTTCACGACGCACAAATGGCTCCGAGAGTCGACCATTGCGACATTACTGCCACTGTACGCTGGACACATCAGCAAGGAGCGCGCCAAGTCGCTCGTCAAACTCATCGAAAACCCCGGACAATTTGGTTTGGACTTTCCGCTGCCAAGCGTACCGCAGTCATCGGGTTGGTTTGACCCCAACCGCTACTGGCAAGGTCCGAGTTGGATCAACATGAATTGGTTAGTTATTGAAGGGCTAAAGCGTTACGGCTTTGACGACCATGCACAGGTAATTACTGAATTATCGATCGAAATGGTCGCCGAACACGGCAATCACGAATACTTCAATCCGCAGGATGGCTCGCCACTTGGCGCCGAAAACTTCAGCTGGACAGCTGCCCTTACAATTGATCTGCTGAACCGTTAGGTTGTATCTGCTTTTTGACAGATTGTGGAATTGGCTTGCAGCCGCAATGCTTTTGATGCGCCTCATGCCAGGCCATGCGCTGCATCGGCGTTGGATGCGTCGGCATTTTGTGCTGGTTATGCCAAGCTTGATTTATCATTACCATGGGCAGACCTCCCACCTTTTATCCTATATGTCTGTCTATAGTGCCGCACATTCCATGAGGAGTCTGTGGTGAATTTCACGCAGCCAAAGGCTAATCGTCAAGTGACGGCTTGTCGAGCAACAAGGGGTCGACCGAGGCCTCAGCGTCAGTGATCTTCACGATGTCACGATCAATTTTACCAAGCTCTTTGTAGGTGTTATTGTAGTGGCCAACCGTGGTGCCCAGACTGGCACCCAGTTTACCCATATAGGCATTGTGCGCAATTAAGTGCTTCTGTAGTTGTTCAATATTTTTACGAATTTTCTCGGTGTCTTTGTGGATTTCGATACTCCTCAGGCCCTGCAAAATGGTTTGTAGCATGGCACTGAGCGTACTGGGTCCGACGATAGTCACCTTCTTCTCGCTAGCGTATTGCATCAGGCTACGACCACTGACATTGCCAGCACCTACTTTATTCGCCAACAGATCATAGTAGATGGCTTCGCTGGGAATAAACATGAGCGCCTGATCAAGCGTACCCTTGCCGGGCAGGATGTATTTACTGGTTTCATCGATGCGCCTCTTGAGGTCTTCCTTAAACGCTCTACTCAAGGCCGGTTGTTCATCAGGTTTGGCTTCGAGCAAACGATTATAGTTCTCCAGGCTAAATTTACTATCAACCGGCAGCACTCTGTCGTCCAAAATAATGACCGCATCAACAACCAGGCCGGTGCCAAGCTTGTATTGCAGCTGGTACGAGCCCGGCGGCAAGGTGTTTTTGAGAATCTGGTCCAGGTAATATTCGCCCAGCACACCGCGCTGCTTGGGGTTTTGTAGAACGTTTTGTAGCGTCTTGAGCTCGTTGGCGATATCACCAACGTTTTTATTGGTGCCCTCAAGCTTTGTCAGTTTTTCAGTCACGGCTTCGAGGATTTTAATATTAGCAGCCGACTGCTGTTGCATTTGCTTGTTGCTGGCGCCCATCTGGTCAGATAATTGCTTGGTCATACCGTCTTTAAGTTGAGTGATGTCGTCACTGAGCTTGGTAAGATCATGTTTTAGGAGTAGTGCCGATTCAGTTCCGCCACTAGGACGTCGCTGCTGCCAAAGCAATGCTCCCATGAGCACTACAACCAACACCCCCAAAACGATAACTGCGACAGTCATGTCTCTATTCTATCATCTCAACTGATGTAATGAATTATCGAGTTTGCTGGCCGGTGTCTGCGCAAAAGCGGATTTAAAGCGGATTTAAATCCGCTTTTATGTTCCCCTGTTATTTTGCATGTACTCTACCAGTGGTCACCCAACAGTCCCAGGCTGCATAAATCAGCCGCATAGCCTGGTGCTACTAAGATTGTAGCGCCTGCGTTGGTGGCCTACCTGCCGCTACCCTACCCAATAAATCTGGTGATCACAAACATGGCAACCGTGCCAATGAGCGTACAACCCAGTGCGCGATACGATGCTTTTTTGGTGTGAGCCTGCGGCAAAATGTTACTAGCAGCAATGTACATCAAGATACCCGCAAACAGGCTGAGGTAAAGCGTCAACGTTGTCTCGGAAAATGAGATTACTAAACTCGCCAGACCACCCAGGATAGGCATCGCAATGACAATGGCCATGAACTGTCTGATATGCCGCTCGCTATTTTTGTGCAAAATCATGAAGTTGGCCGTGTCAAAACCATCGGCAAAGCGGTGGCCGATCACCGCCAAAGCCACAGCGTAGCCAACGGCATTACTGACCTGAAAGCCAACGCCGATACTGAGGCCGTCCAAAAAACTATGACCCGTCAATGCCAAGGCACGCGCAATGCCAAGTTTTGGGTGCGTATGGGGCCCATATTGTTCCTCTGCGCCTTCGTGCACCAAGATGAGCTTTTCCACGATGTGAAAGAGCAGAAAGCCCGAGATGAACAGCACCATCGGCATGGCAGCGTCTATGCCAGCGGCGGCAATGCCTTCAAAAATTTCCGGTAACAGATCGAATGCGACCAGTCCTAGGACCAAGCCGGATGTCAGTGCCATAGCCAAGTGTAGTTGCGTACGGCTACGCAAGGCGACAGTGCCGCCAACCAGTGCCGCCAACGAGGCCACAAGCGTCAAAAGTAAGATTGTCATAGGTTGTTATTACTCCTAGTCTATGTCGATTCGCATGAAGCCCTCGGCGTACTCAGCGCCGACCGACTTGCCGAGCTCACTGGCCCAGTGACGAATCGTGTCAAAGGTGGCATTTATGTCAGATATCTGGCTACTGTGCTTGCCGAGCGCGGCCAGTTTCAAGTCAAATGTTTCAGTCACGTCAATGACGATGTCGTGTTTTTCAAATGTAATCAGGAAGACATGGCTCACTTTGTGCGGCTCCAAGCCCTCTTCGAGTAATTCGGGAAATTCCAAATAATCACGCGCCATCGGGTAGACGGCGTCCAGCGTTGCCTGGCCAACCGCACGATGATCGGGGTGATTGATCGAGCCGGGGTTACTGGTGTAGATAACCGTTGGATCCATAGTTACGACGGTGTCTGGTTTGACTTCGCGAATCGCCCGAACCAGATCCTTCTTGAGTCCTCTGTTCACTTCTAGCTCGCCGTCAACGTAACTCAGGAAATGGACGTCTTTGGCACCCAGCGTTTTGACGGCTGCCCGTTGTTCGTAACGACGCATTTTGATCAGCTCCTCGCTACTCAGGTCACGATCTGACGTGCCTTTGCTACCATCGGTGACAACCAAATAAAACACTTCGGCGCCCTGCTTGGCCCAGAGTGCAATAGTGGCAGCAGCTCCAAAATCAATATCGTCCGGGTGTGCCCCGACGGCTAAGACACGCTTTGGTTTGTAGGCTTCGTGGTGGTCGCTGTGCATGGTTTGGGTCATGTGTATCTGTTGTTCTCGTTGGCTATAGTGTAGCGCACCGCAGCACCCGCTCGCAACGGCACCCCACTCCATGCATTAATAGGACGGACCTATTATGCGACATTTGATGGGGTGTTTATTGAGGTGATTCGTTGTAATTTTTAGATTTCTGTGTTGCTGCCAAAGGCGTCCTTGAGGGCTGTGGCGGCATCTTTGACCGTCTCGACAAAGGCCCGATCCGCCGCCTTTACCGTCGCATTGCGGGTTTTTACAAGACTCGCGATTTGGTCCTGTATGTTGTCGTCTGACTTGCGCAGCTCCGTGAAGGTCTGACGGCTATTCTGTAAGCTTTCAAGGAGCGTTGATCTTACCGTTGCGACCGCGACACCGCCATCACAGTTTGATTGAGCGGTCGTATAGGCCACCGAGACAGCAGTACTCAGGCCAGTGGCTTGATTTGACAGGTTAAGCCGCCGTGCTTTGATGGCGTCTTTCACCGCTTGGCGGAAGGTATTACGGGCAGCATCAACGGCACTACGACGCGTATTGGCAGCCTCCCTGACCGTCGTTTCATATGTCGCGACAGCGGCTGTTTCATCGTCGGTCGAAGCCCGGTCTTCTAGCTTGGCAAAGTTGATAGCTCGTTGGTCGTCAACTTTGTCACGAGCCGCTTGAATTTGTTCATCGAACTTACTGGCCAGTGTGTTTAACCTGGTATCCTGACTCTCCCAAGCAGATTTGACCTTTGTTTGAAGCTTGTTGAAACGCTTTTGGGCAGCATTGGCACGGTTTGATAAGCTCGTACAGAACGCCGATGCACTACTATCACGCGTCGTATTGTCGAGCGCCGTGGCTCGTGCCGGCACACTAGCCGCAGTCAAAACACCTAGCGCCAGAAGCATTACCGCAGCATGCAAGAATCTATAATTCCGACCCATCGCTCGCTCCTTCCAGGTTGGCCATGGCTGTGTTATCGCTGGTAGCGGCCGCCGACTCTTGACTATCATATGAACTACTAATCTCAGACTCTTGATTAATTTCCGAATCGTTCAATTCTAGAGTACGGGCTGTGCTCCCGACAGGGGCAGATACGCTGGTATCAGCCACAGAATCCGAGTCGTTGCGGTGGTTGTAGACATAGACACCGGCACCAGCGATCACTGAGACTACGATCAGCAGTGTTACTGTTTCTAGGAAGGCGAAGCCCCGATTGTTTTTTTGTAACGTTTTTGTCTGCACAAGCTTTCCTTGTTTTGCTTATGCTTATAGTATACACCGACTGTAAAG
The DNA here is from genome assembly GCA_020427965.1 of Candidatus Saccharimonadota bacterium. Classification (GTDB taxonomy): domain Bacteria; phylum Patescibacteriota; class Saccharimonadia; order Saccharimonadales; family UBA4665; genus JAGQNT01. The sequence continues at coordinate 5,425 of JAGQNT010000177.1, forward strand.
TATCGGGACATGATAACCCTGAACGACCCCTGCTGGCACGCATGACTTATATAATTAATTATATAAGTCGGATATTTGGCTACTTTTTGGCCTGATGGATGACAACCTGCTGGAATGGAATGACGATACCGGCCTCGTCAAAAGCCTTCTTCAGTCGCATCCGAAAATCACCGGCCACGTCCCATTGAGTGGCCGGCTTCACCTGACCAACGCATTTCAGCATGACTGCGGAGTCGCCAAACTTATCGACCCGCAGGAACTCAATCGGCTCCAGGATTTCATCGGCCCACTTTTCGGCTTTAGCCTGGGCCTTACCGACTATATTGATAACCTCACGGGCTTTTTCTAGATCTGTATCGTAGCTCACCCCGACATCCACGTTAACAGCTGCGAATTTGAACGATCGATTGGTCACAACACCGCCAGAACCATTGGGGACAATGTGTAGATTGCCGTCCAGATCACGCAGTTTGGTAATACGAATTGTAATCTCTTCGACCACGCCACCAACATTAGCCCCGTCAGCGTACAGCGTGACAATATCTCCGACTCGATACTGGTTTTCCATGATAATAAAGATACCAGCCAGATAGTCTTTGACGGCTTCCTGCGCGCCAAATCCAATCACAACGCCCAGCACGCCGGCACCGGTCAAGAGCGCCACGAGATTCACGTGCAACTGCGTCAGCATAACCAACACAGCGATAGTCCAAAGCAGAACCGCGCTGGTTGCCTGAAAAACACTCGTTAACGTCTCTTCACGCTTCTTTTCCTCGGCTCGACTACTGTGATGATGACTGTGGACCGTGCGTTCGACAATACGGCGAAGGGTGTGGCGCAGTACGACCTGAACCACGATGGTGATACCGATAGTCAGTGCTACTTGTAGCCAGGCAATGGTCAGTAGATCGTGAATGTCGCTCCAGTGCATATCACCAGCCTAGCGAAGAAACAGTGCCGATGCAAACACTAAAAAACCCGAGCGAAGTGCCCGGGTTTTATAGGAAGCCTCACACTTCCTACCTATTAGGTTACGCTTATGCGTAGTGACTTTCAACCCCAAAATTACCCCTGTTATTCTCAGTAAATTCAAACGATATAATTAAATTTAATTGGCTCAGAATTGTTACCCGCGCTACACTAGTTGCAGATAAGTCGGGGAACGTATTTTGACCGATAAGGTACCACAAATAACACTCAATAATGGCGTGACCATGCCTCAGTTCGGTTTCGGCACGTGGCGCGTTGCTGACGGCGAAGAAGCAAAGAATTCAGTGCAAAGCGCCCTTAGTACTGGTTATCGCCTCATTGATACCGCTGCACTATACGGCAATGAAGTCGGTGTCGGCCAGGCTCTGTTGAGCAGCGGCGTGCCACGAAACGAGGTGTTTGTCACCACCAAACTCTGGAATGACAGCCACCAGTACGACAAGGCTTTGCAGGCCTTTGATGACAGTCTGGAGCGGCTTGGACTAGACTATATCGACTTATACCTTATTCACTGGCCTGTGCCTAGCCAGGATTTATATATTGAGGCTTGGCGTGCTCTGGAACGACTGTACGAAGAAAAGCGAGTACGAGCCATTGGCATATCCAATTTCCAGCCCACCCATGTAGAGAAACTGCTCGCCTCGGTTAACACGCCACCAGCAGTCAACCAGATAGAGCTTCACCCTAGACTGCAGCAGCTAGAGACACGTCGGACGTGTCAGCAACATGACATACATATCGAATCATGGAGCCCGTTGATGCGCGGTGGTGAGCTCCTGAACGAGCCTAGCCTGGTTGCGATAGCTCAGAAGTACAACAAAACTGTCGCGCAGGTTGTGTTGCGTTGGCACATAGACAGCGGGCTCATTGTCATACCCAAGTCTGTACATGTGGACAGAATTCGTGAGAATTATGATATTTGGGACTTTTCACTTGATCAGGACGATATGGAGCGAATCGCACAGCTAGACAGTGATCGGCGCACCGGACCAGACCCAACCAGTATGTAACAGATTGAGTTGCCCAAAAAGTGTGATTTATATCATATATTATTTTCTCAGCTCGGCGCATGCTGAGAACATACAAATTAGGGAGGTGCGTAGCATGGCAGCAATTTCACAACTGGAAGACAGTCTGAACGATATATTTGGTAAGTCGGCTCCGGCGCTGCCTGAAGGCGGCAGGAAGTTCCTGGTCGACGTAGCGCCGTGGCTGAGTCTGCTCGGTGGCATTTTAAGCGTCTGGACAGCCTGGAATCTATGGCACTGGGCACACATTGCCGATAGCTACATCGACTACGCTAATCGTATTAGCGCGTTATATGGCAACGGAGCGGTCGTTGGCTCGAGGCTTTCGTTGGGCATCTGGCTGAGTATGGCGGTAGTGGTTGTGCAGGGTGTGCTGATGTTGATGGCCTTTCCGAAGCTCCGTGAGCGCTCCAAAAAAGGCTGGGATTTATTATTCTATTCGACGCTGGTAGGCATCGTGTATGGCGTGATTGTGATGTTTACCAATTACGGCAACCCAGGCAGCCTCGTTGGTGCTTTGATTGGCGCGGCTATCTCGTTTTATTTGCTGTTTCAAATCCGTGGCCACTACATGGGCAAGGCTGCCAGTAAGCCCACCGATAAGCCGAAAGAGTAGATCCTACCTACACACTTTAAAAACACCGCGGACAAGCCGCGGTGTTTTTAGACACGCTTTGCGCGAAGTGACGCAACGACTGAGGCCCCTATCACAAAAAGCCCAGTTCCTCCCGTTACAAATTCTGGTATTTCAAAGATGACTGAGCCTAGCATCGAGACCGCCAACACCCCGATAGCGTAATGAGCCCCATGCTCCAAATAGCGATACGCCTCTAGGGTGCCACGCCGTACCATATAGACCGTCATTGACCTGACCCAGAGCGCACCAATACCAAGCCCGGCCGCAATTAAAATAATGTCGCTACTAATCGCAAAAGCACCAAGGACACCATCAAGAGAAAAGCTGGCATCTAGCACCTGCAGATATACGAACATAGTAAAAGCTGCCCAGCCTACATAGTGCTTTGACTCACTCGTGGAGCGCGTCAAGAAGTTGATAGCGTACATAATGCCCTGAATTGCCAGGTACGTCATGATCCCAATCAGACCGGCCCGTAGTGTTTCGGTGGCGTGCTCATTACCAGGCAACCACGAGATGCCAAGCACCACCAACGTCGTCATCGCCAGTGGTGTCCACCATGCGCCTAAATGATTCATGGGTCGTTCCAACCACTCAATCCAGTGGTGCTTCTTGTCTTCTTCGATAAAGAAATGAAGACAGAGCATGAGTAAAAATGAACCACCAAAGGCTGTAATCGTCGGGTGTGCCAGTTCGAGTTTGTGAGCGTACACTTCGGGATGATTGAGTGCCAGATCAATCACATCGTGCCACGGCAAATGAGCCGTAAGGGCAACGATTAACACCGGGAAGACTAGTCGCATCCCAAAGATGGCTATCAAAATACCGACGGTCAAAAATAGTTGCTGCCACAGTGGCGATAGTTTTTTGAGTATCTTGGCGTTGACCACCGCATTGTCGAAACTAAAAGTGATCTCGATGACAATCAGCGTCAGGAGCGGTGCAAGCGCGCCAAAACCCAGATAATATAACACCGTCAACGTGACAATCGCCGACGTAATGATAGACCAGCTGAAATGTTTGAGATGTTCTCGCACTCTAGTCATCCTATCATAAGCGTTCTGCACAGCTACATTGCAGTTCCCGGCCCCAGACGATACAATAAATGACAACAATGTGGACTTCTAACACTCTTGGGGCCGATAAGCACTCGTCGTGGATCAGTTAACACTCCTTATCGAGATTTTGATTTTTGTCGGTTTTTCCGGCCTTTGCTCTGGGCTGAATGTTTCACTGCTAGCCTTAGATCTAGCCGATTTGCAGCGCAAGGCCAAGCTTGGTAACAAAGCAGCTAAGCGCGTCCTGCCGCTGCGTCGTAACAGTCACCTAACTTTGGCCGCCATTCTGCTCGTGAATGTGGGTGCTGTGTCGGCCACGTCGCTCGTGCTAGAGCACGAATTTAATGGCCTGATCGCGGGCATCATCACCACCCTGTTGATCGTGGTTTTTGGTGAAATATTTCCGCAAGCCCTCCTCAGTAAGCGTGCACTCTTTTATATGTCGCTGGCGACGCCGCTCCTGAAAGTAATGATCTTTATCACCTATCCGATCGCCAAGCCCTTGCAGCTCTTATTAGACCGTCTGTTTGGCGCCGAACAACATCAACTACAGAGCCGTCGCGAGCTGGGAATCATGATCAGCGAACACCTAGGTCACCAGGAAAGCGAGCTTGATGAAGACGAGGTAGAGATTATCAAAGGCGCCTTGCAGCTGAGTGAAAAACGAGTCCGAGATATTATGATGCCGATTAGTGACGTCTACTGGCTAACACCAGAAACCGTATTAACCGAAGCAAAAGTAGACGAACTCAAGGCAACCGGCTATAGCCGTATTCCGATATTTAACAAAAAGCTGACCCAGTGTTACGGCGTAATGCTGGTGAAAGAATTGATCGACGTCGATTTTGATGAAGAACACGTAGTGGTTGGAGATTTGGCCCTGTATCCGTCCCAGCTCGTCGGTAATATGACCGCACTAGACACAATGTTCCGAAAGTTTATTGGCGCCCAGACGCACTTGATCCCGATTGAAAAAGAAGACAGCATCGTCGGCATCGTAACTATCGAAGACTTGATTGAGGAAATTCTAGGGCACGAAATCCAGGACGAAACTGACCGCAGGCGCTAGTTTACAGGCCGCCCTCGCGAGCGCCAGGACAACCTTCTCTCTCTAGGAGAGCGGCTGATGCTGGATCGGCCGACATAAATGTAGGTGATAACAAACCATGGCGGTGGACTTCCAGCCTTAAAACCGATGGTGTTTGGTAGTTTGCGTCAATTGGCACAATGTCTAGACCATAATCCGATGGGTACACCGCAGCGTTTTCAAGGGGATCATATGGTGTACCTGCTAGACACTTACTGTCATCAGTATACTGACGAACGTAACTGGGGACTGCCTTGAAATTATCAACCTCCCAGGCGACGCCAAGCATGAAAATCACTGCGCTGAGCGCAGCGCCAGCTTCTTTGAGGGTCCACCTGTTGTGGGAATGTAATCTGTTGTGATGCATGGACGATATAATGCTTTATTGTTCACATCTTGTCAATTCTGCAATGTGGTGATGCCTCTGTAGGTGTCGACGTGGCTGGCTGCCAGATCTAGCCTACAGAGGATTAGGGCATTCCTCCTTGGTTGTTGTTGTCGACCTCGGGTGGGTCAAGTGGATGATGCGCAAACGACACGTGGTGGTTCCATAGCCAATTAAAGATGGCTGAACTCCCCAACGCACCGAAAAACGCCGCGATTGGCCACATGTCGGTGCGACTGTACACCTTGAGTGCCAGCGAAAAGATGCCTGCGCCCACGATGTTTCCGGCCATAAACAGCCACCAGCGCCGCACCCAGCCCTGCATCGTCGGGTGGCGGTCGCGCCACGTCACGGTGTGGTGCAGAAAGAAGTTAGTCTGACCACCAACCAGATAACCGACAAAAGCCGCCAGCCCCAGGCTCACATCAGATACCAAGAGCATCTGCTGCGTGCCGTAGTTGGTCATGACGGACACGATGCCCATCGCAACGAACACTAGCTTGCGGACAAACCTGCGCTCGACGTAGCGCGTATACGCTTCGTGCCAAGGCACTCATCTCACCACCTTTCCAATGTTGTAGGAACTTCTCAAACCAAGTCTGAGCCCATACCACCCTATCACAAATTCGCTAAAGAAGTTAGTCAAATATTCATCGCTACACTATCGATTAGGGGCTGTAAAACCGACGATAGCAATGATGAGCGTTGCTGTTGCGACTAGCAGAAGCAGTATGTGTGCCGGTATCTCGGGTCGAATAATCGCCAGGAGTGCGCTCCCAATCCAGATGAGCGCAATAACACCAGCAGTGTAGGGATAGCGCATCTGTAAAACCCACTGTTTTAGATTGCTCATGCAAAACCTCCTTTGGTGATGAATCCGTACATATGCCGATCATTTTCGGCGATTGTGGTGAGCCAATTTGCGGCTACTTCAAAAGCCCTTTCGTCTGTCATTTCAGGTTGACGAGGCTGATCGACTCCATCCCGCAAGGCCTGTCGGTAAACGCGGCTGGTTATACCATGCATTAGTGCAAAATTTACCTGACCATCGTGTGCTTCCCCAATCGCCCGGATCATAGAAGCGAACATGCTCATTGAGCGCTGTTGCATGACATTCTCTTTTGAAATTCGTATGCCAAGCTTATTGCCACTATTTATCACCTGATCAAATAGGCGTGATACTCGTCGTTCGGTCAGATAGTGTTTTATCTGGCCGTCATTGGTGAGGTTCTTAAAATAATTGTCGATAAAACCTTCCAGCGAGCCTATGTAGTTGTCGGCAAACTCGCGGGCGACGATCTGCAATGCGTCATGCAGTTCAACATCAAAAAAAGCTAACATCGAGGTTGCAAACGATCCGGCATCAAAACGGTCCTCGTAAATTTTTACGTATTCGCCCATGACATTTACGACAGCTGCTTTGTTTGACGGAGCGCGACTAACCATCCCGAAATCGATCAGCGCAACTTTGTCGTTCGGTAAAAGCCTGATGTTCCCTGGATGCGGATCCGCCATGTTGTAATCTGCGTACAACATTGAGTCAAGAAACTCTTCGCCGAGCTCTTCGAGCTGCGACCAAACGTTAGAGCCGGTTGCGTCAAATACAATCCGATCTATCTGCTCACCATTACTCTGACGTAGCATGGCTTCGGCGAGTGAAATACCGCCAACATAATCCTGTACCAGGATGTGATCGGAGCTTAGCTGCACGTATGATCGAGGTATGACAAGTGTGTTTCTCCTTTCGAAAAAAGAACGCTGCCATTCAGCATTTTGGACTTCTCGCCGATAGTTTGTCTCGGCAATGGTTGTACGCGAAAACTCCTGCGCAATGGCCAGCGGATCAACGATGGCCCTGCGCGTGAACCAGCTGGTAATTCTTGCAATACTATTAAGTATTCGTAGATCTTGGCGAAGTGTTTTGCGTACAGAGGGTCGAAGGATCTTTACTACTACATCTTGTCCTGTCCTGAGCTGACCACGGTAGACCTGGCCGTATGATCCCCCTGCGAATGGCTGATAATCAATCCAGGCGAACTCTTGAACTGAACGACCCAACTCTTGGTTGACATCAATCGCCTCAAATGGCACGTGTTCGTAAACTAAGTCTGCCCTGGCTCCCTCCACTAGATGTTTTGTCGTTTCGTGGACGGCAAGCATTTGGATAAATTTAATGTACACTCCACCTAGGCGCTCGCATTCTTCCAGTAGGACCGACTGCCAGTTGTATGATTCGAATAGGCGCGCCATTACAACGCGACTAGATGCAAGAAAGACTTGCCTTAAACGCCTCATCCTAGCGTCCCCTCTGAAATCCGATCAAGAACAAAAGAATCGTCATGACTAATACCAGCACCGCTAGAAACAAGCCATCCGCATCCGTCTTAACCGCCAGTAGCAGTACTGCAACCCAAATTGCCACGATACTCGCAAACACGAATGCGTACCTCATATTCGCAGTATATCATCCGCAAGACTATACTGAGTAGTATGGATGTGAGACCGTTGGCCGAGCGTATGCGGCCACAAACACTTAAGGAAGTGCTCGGGCAAGAGCACCTAACGGCCGTGGGTAAAATTATCCATGAAATTATCGACAAGCAACAGCCGACCAGTCTAATCTTGTGGGGGCCGCCGGGTAGCGGCAAGACTACGCTGGCACGGATTATCGCCAACGAAACCGAAGCGGAGTTTATAGAACTTAGTGCCGTCACTGCGGGTAAGGCTGACGTGACGAAGACGGTCATCCATGCGGAACAGAACCAACGCCTGGGCATGCGAACCATTCTGTTTGTTGATGAGATTCACCGCTTTAACAAGGCCCAGCAAGACGCCTTTTTGCCCCACGTCGAGGCGGGCACCATCATCTTGATTGGCGCCACTACCGAAAACCCCAGCTTCGAGGTCATTACACCCCTGTTAAGCCGCTCGAGAGTGTTAGTCTTGGAACCCCTCGATAAAACTGCCATTACCACCGTCATCAAGCGAGCCGCAAAGGAACTCAAACTAACTGCCAAACGACTACCTGTCAAGAGTATTGATCTGCTGGCAGAACTGTCCGGGGGCGACGCCAGAGTGGCTCTAGGCAACCTGGAACTCGCCGTACAGCTGACCGACAAAAATATCACACCAGAGGTGGTTAAAACGGCCGCCCAAAAGCGCATCCCCGGCTACGACAAGGCGGGTGAGCAACACTACAACATCATCAGCGCGTTCATAAAAAGCCTGCGCGGCTCTTCGGTCGAGGGTGCGCTGTATTACATGGCCCGGATGTTACAAGCTGGCGAAGATCCCAAGTTTATCGCCCGTCGCATGGTGGTCTTTGCATCAGAAGACATTGGTCTGGCCGGCAACGGCGGTCTATCAATTGCAGTCGCGACCTTCCAGGCCGTCGAGCGCATCGGCTTGCCCGAATGTGAATACAATCTATACCACTGCGCCGTTGCGCTGGCTCGTTCCAAAAAGTCACGGGAAGTAACAGATCTGATGAGCCACTACAAGCAGTTGGCACGCCAATACCCAGACTCACCCGTACCCTTACACCTCCGTAACGCGCCAACCAAACTCATGAAAGACCTTGGGTACAATCAAGGCTACCAGTGGCAAGCAGACTTTAAACCCGACCAGGGGTTTCTACCCGATGAGGTTAGTAGTTAATCAATTAGCTCGCGCAGCACAAGTTCTGGAATGACTTCGTGGCCTACAATCGAACCCATAGCCACAACCCCAACGTCTCGCGATGTTACGAGCTTGTTTTCTTCAATCTCGCCACGTGGCGTTGGCTGGCCAGACAAGTTATTCACTAAATAGACGTCCATCGTGACGTGTGTTTGCGATTCCTCTTCTCCGGCTGCAATAGCCTCGTAACGACCCAGCAAACTCAAGTCTTCTGGTCGGACATCCAAACCCTGCTCTTCTTTTAGTTCGCGAATCAGTGCCTGAGTTGGCATCTCGCCAGACTCTAGCTTGCCACCAGGGGCGACAAAGTCAGTTTTGCCCTTACTGCGAGACACTAGCAGTTTTTTATCGATGATAATGGCAGCACCTGCCTTGTGTATGTATTGTGGTGATTCACTCATGACATGCAGTATAGCGCCTTTTGGGACATGGCGTAAGGATGTATAATCGTAAGCAGCATGGGAGCACTACTAGAGACTCACGGTCTGACTAAGATATACTCCGGGACGAAATTGCCCGCTCTCGACGGTTTGTCGCTAAAAGTTGATGCTGGCGAAGTCTATGGTTTCTTGGGTGCCAATGGCGCCGGTAAATCGACCACCATCCGAACCCTACTGAACTTCATACAGCCCAGCGGTGGTTCGGCATCTATTTTTGGGCTCGATAGCGTCAAAGATACTGTTAAGATCCACCGGCAGATTGGCTATCTCTCTGGTGATGTCGCCCTGTACCCAAAGGTTACGGGGGCTCAGTTGTTTGAATATCTTGCTAAACTTCAAGGTGGCATCGACAAGACCCATCTCAGCAATCTGATAGATCGTTTCGAGGCACAGATTGCTAAACCAATCGGTACATTATCCAAAGGCAATCGGCAAAAAATTGGCCTGATTCAAGCCCTGATGCACCAACCAAAGCTACTCATCCTCGACGAACCGACCAGTGGTCTAGATCCATTAATGCAAGAACGTTTTTACGAAGTTATCCGCGACGCCAAGAAAGCTGGTGCGGCGGTATTTTTGAGTAGCCACAGCCTACCGGAGGCCCAGCACATGTGCGACCGCGTGGGTATCATTCGCGCTGGCAAATTACTCCGTGAAGCAACCGTCGCAGAATTAACTGCTGATGTAAAACCGTTGTTCGCCGTAGTGTTCAAAAAGGACATTACCAAAGCGGCACTTGAAAAACAACAGACGCTAGAAGTACTCAGTCTGCATGGTTCATCGGCGCGGCTGCGAACAGTTGGCTCAATACAGGCCGCCCTCAAAACGCTCGCCACTTTTGATATTTTGTCGATGACTGTCGAAGACGATCAGCTAGAAGACCAGTTTATGACCTACTACGAAAGCGAGACGGCCTCATGAAAGCGATGATCCTATGGGAGCTGAGTCGGCGCAAGATTTCCTTGCTGTGGTGGGTAATCGGCGTCACAGCCCTGGTAGCCCTGACTGTTTTATCGTACGCTGCCGTCAAAGATCAGGCTTCACAGCTCGACCAAGCATTTGGCTCTATTTCTAGCGGCGCCAGCTCCTTCGTTGGGACCTCCGACCTATTTTCTCCAGAGGGTTACCTCAATTCCAACCTGTACTACATCACCTTGCCTATTTTGTATATTATCTTGGTCTTGAACCTAGCCAGCAGCTTGTTGGGCAAGGAAGAAAACGATGCAACATTAGAGCTGTTACTTAGTCGACCGATCAGTCGCGGACGTTTGCTGGCTGCCAAGGCAACAGCTGGCATGCTATCTCTGTTCTTGGTTGGCGGAGTCGCAACGCTCGCCACTATTATTTGTGCCAAAATCATTGGCATGGACATAGCTATGGGCGGGCTCGTATTGACTAGCGTCGTTACGGTATTGTTCGCCGGCACTTTTGGCGCCATTAGCTTTGCCATGCTTGCCGCTAGCCAGGCTACTCGCCGTTTCGCTACCCTCACTGCCATCTTACTCAGTTTCGGCGGCTATATAATCACCTCTCTGGCCGGGTTGGTCTCTTGGCTGGGAACGCCCGCTAAGTTTTTGCCCTATCACTACTTTGACACCGAAAAGATGCTGCAGGGCACATTACCGCTCGGTATTGTCATATACATCATCGGCGCTTTTGGAATCGCCAAGCTCGTGGGCTATATAGGTTTTCGTCGTCGAGATATAGGCTGAATAACGTTTGTGGCTAGATAAGTCACTTATGTATGTTATTTCACTGTTACTATGTGATAGTCTAGGAGACAATGTGGGTAAGTAGCGACATGCTACGGGGGCGTATTCTAAGTGAGCAAACATGGGCATATTGACAAAATGCTTATGTTAGTGTACAATACCATTACTAGTGGTTAGGAGGACTCGACTTATGTTTTCAGGAGCTCGATTAATACGGCGAACTCGCAAGACTGCCACTGCTGCGATTGTAGCGCTCATGCTTATTTCAGCCAGTTTATTTACCGTTATACAACCCACAACCGTTAACGCCGCCAGTTGTGACAAAGTCAATATCGTTTACTGCGGGCTGAATGGCAACAACGCGCAGGGTTATCTGGACTCTTTTCAGCATTTTTATAACACCGGCAGTAGTAATGGCCATCACGACCTGAGGGCAGTCTACCGCTGGGCAGGCGCCACCTACAGTAAGGTTGCAGCCATGAACTCTACTAACACAAAGGTTGGTACCCTGTACCGCAATGGCGATCTCGAAGTGAATGGCCAAGTCGTTGCCACTGATGCCTGGGTGAGTGCTCGATTTGGCGCTGGTCAAGCTGGTTTTACACAAATCCTACCTGGTGTTTGGGCGCGTAAAACCACCACTTCGTTTGCAAATGCGTCCGTGCCGACGCTGGTCCACTTCAACCAAAGTGGTAATGTCGACTTCGCAGTCATGATTGATTGTGGTAATGCCGTCAAAGTCACGCCAAAACCTCAACCAAAGCCGGTCATAAGTTGTTTGTCGCTGGTCGCAAATCCCACTGATCAACGGTTAACCTATGAGTTTGTTGCCCGTGCAAACGCCAAACGCACAAGTATCGTCAGCTACAGCTTCAGTTTTAACGACGGCAAGACAAAGGTCGTGAAAACCCACAAAGAAATGCTGAGTGTAAAACATACTTTCACTGAGTACAACACTAGGTACCGTGTCACCGTTGTCGTCAATGGCAAGCATGGCTCTGACAGATGTAAGACTACTGTCACGACGCCCACGAAACCAGTCAAAGAGTGTTTGCCTGGTATACCGGTCGGTGATGCACGTTGCACTCCCACCCCACCCAAGCAACCTCCTACCCCGCCGATAACACCCCAGACCCAGGAATTGTCCGATACGGGTATGGGCATGATGAGCGTGGTCGGTCTGTTTGGCTCCACCGTTTCGGCCGCCGCCTTTGGCCACCGCTACCTCAGTCGTCGTAGGCTTGGTATCTAGACTCTCTGAGATCATTTACGTGCTCGGATAACGGTCATTTTGTCGTATTTTTTTGAATTCTGAGAATTTTGGACCATAATGTGAATCACTAACGGAGGAACTTGCTATGGTCAAGAAGTTGATTATTTTGGTGGTGGTACTGGCCGCCCTAGGCGCAGGAGCGTACATTTTGTTTGGGAATAGCAAAAATGACGAGAAAGCTGCAACAACGAGCACGAGTACTACCAAAGAGCAAGAAACTAAAACATCGACATCCGAAAATGGCAACATCTATTCATTGGCTGATGGCGACAAGGCGCGAAAATGCACCTTTAGCTACGCAGGCTCACAGGGCACAAGCGTTGGCAAGATGTATTCCGACGGTAAAGGTAACGGACTGATGACAATTGAGGTCACGACCTCAAAAGGTACTACCAGCACTAGTAATACGCTGGTTCTGACCGACAAAGTCTATGGTTGGACCAAAACAGACAAGGGATCCGTGGGTTTTGTGTATGACAAGTCAGCACTGACCAGCAAGACTAATACGACCAATTCTTCGAGTAGTTCCAGTAACTCTACCGCTAATCCAGATAAAGATTTTAAACTGTCCTGCCAAAGCTGGAACGTCGACGAAAGTCTTTTCGTGCTACCAACTGACGTCCACTTCACAAGCCTGCCAAACTACTAAACCATTCCACCGTCGTAGTACTTGTTACCGTCAGCCAACAATAGTATTTGGGTTGTTGTATGCACGAAAAACATACTATACCATATGTTTGTTTTGTAATTTTACAGGGGTAATTATTGACGTTGTGAAAGTCACTACGTCAAAATGATCCAGATATATTGCACAGAAAAAACTTATGGTATAATTTAGATAAGCATTGTGAGTAACAATGCACGGAAGTGAAGTTTTGCGAGGTAGGCTGAAGTATTACTTGAGCCTCACATAGAAAAAATCGGCCATGAGGCCGATTTTTTTGATCGTTTTATCCTAGAATTGTCCGAGAACTAGGACGTCGCCGCAGCAAATTACTTGTCAACAATGGGTGATATTTCGCTACCAAAAATTTCAGAAACCATCTTGCAGTAGTCTGCAATGTTATCTTTGAAGAAGTGCGGATAGGCTTTTTGGATCTGGGCAATGACGAAGTAGCCTACCGCCATCATTTCGGCGTGACCAGCATTGTCACTCAGTGGTATATGTAGGCGATTTTCAGGCTGGCCCCATGTTTCGTTAGGCTTACCAAAGCTGATAAATAGTTCGTTACTGGGGGCAACGGTGGTTGCGTGCGCAACATATTCATCTGTTTCAACATCGCGGGCAATATTGCGACCGAATAGCTCTATAAACTTCACTTGAAGCATGCGGATAATGCCCGAATATTTTGCCGGCACTATCAGATAGTATTTGTCATACTGATTGAAATCTGGGAATTGTATGGTCGAGACCGACTCTTCGATAAATTGCTGTATCTGCGTTGGGTCTTCGCCAGTTGCACCCAAGATCATACCCATGTAGGTTGAAGTGTTGTAGGTGTATGGCTCTCGGTTTTTGGGGAAGACATACTCATCGTAATCGTGCTCATGATCAAGCTCGGCACTCGCTAGAGAGTTTGGTGTGTTAGTAATAAGCGTGACGTGCCTGTCAAGTTCGCGCGAGCGCTTGGCGATGATTGGTGCGTGCTTGCCACCCGACGCCGAGATCAATACTACGCCATCGATATGCGAGTTGCCGGCTAGTTTTTCTTCGAAATTACTCTCTGATGCAAACATCGCGTCAGCTGATTCGAATAATATCTTGCCTGTCGCTTCTGCATTACCGGAGCCTACAATCAGCGGATGCTTGTAAATCGACAGATCCAATCTGGGCAATGTTGTCTTGGAGAAGAGCTCTAGTGCGCCTAATACTACTACGTCGAGGCTGGGCAACGCATCAATCGTGAAAGTATCCAAGGCATCAATATTGTCTGACATAGTGGCTCCTTTTGAGTAAATTGTAGCAAATCCAGAACTTTTCGATGAAAATATTAAAGATACTGTCTCTTGACTCGATGAAATAAACAAGCATAAACTTTACCCATAAAGGACTATGGTTATGGTATTTCCACGGAAGGATTATCAGACATTACGTGAGAAAATAAAGGGCATACGTATGCAAGGCACCACACGTCAGATTACACTCGCAGCTTGCGTCATAGCTTTCGGATTCGTTGGCTATTACCTGCTGAGTATCACTCGTGCCGCACCAGTTACCTTTTCGTCTGAAGCCGAAACGGGTACGTTGTCTGCCAACGCGACCCAAGTTAGCGACAGCCAGGCCTCTGGAGGTTCTGCCGTCAAGTTTACTGCCGGCACAAGCAGCGAGCCAAAATGCGCCGATCTGACAAACTTAGTATTTTGTGATGATTTTGATGGCGCCGCCAACACAGCTCCCGATAGCTCAAAGTGGCATATTCTGAGTGGTTCTAGCTGGGGAGGCCAGTGCTTCAAGAATCTACCAGAAAACATCTCACAGGACGGCCAAGGTAATCTGAAGATGACACTCATTAACAAAAGTACAACCCAGTGTACTGACAGCGATGGCTATCCCAGCTCAGTTACGAGCGGTGGCATGGACACCCAAAATAAACAGTATTTTAAGTACGGCAAATTTGAAATTCGGGCAAAGCTTGCCTGTGCTCAGAGTGTCTGGGGTGCAATTTGGACATCAGTTGGAACCGGGCCGGCCTGGCCCGAGGGTGGCGAAATTGATATTTGGGAAACATTTAATAATGATGGGAGAATCAAAAATTCAATCCACGCCGGTAATCCACATTGGCAAATAGGCAAATATATACCAGCGGCAAACCCTGCGTACTGTAACGACTACCACGTCTACGGCATTATCTGGCGCAACGGTTCGATAAAATGCACCCTAGACGGCGTTGTGCGAAACGAAATCACGAGCGCAGAGGCAAACGGCAGGCCTTGGCCCTTCGACACATACGATCAACGGCTCATTATCGATCTGCAATATGGTGGGCCTGGCCGACCAAACGCTGGTGCTTATGATGTCACAGAATTGCCCGATTCTATGCTGATCGATTACGTCCACATCTTTCAGTAGAGGCTAAAACGTTTTCTATGTGTTTTGGCTTCCCTTTGTTGACGTGTTTTGCAACTTCCCAATCGAGCAGGATGTAATCTTGTTAGTCGTCTAAGTAATGTTCTAAGTCTAGCTCTTCGGCGATTTGCTTTGCTGTTTTGCTCACGCGATCGGCGAAATTATCTGCATGTTTTTCAGGCGATTGACCTGCGCCTCTATAGTAGCCCCTTTGCTCTTGCTCGGCTTCAGACATGAGCATTTCCATCGGACCAGCAGTTGGCAACTGCACGCGTAGTGGTTTGGCGGATTCCATATATTTCAGTATATTCCAAAAAATTCAGAGTGAAAGTGCGTATGATTGGCTGCCGTTGGTTGATGTACTTCGGAACTTGGCTTTTAGTGATTCCACGCCGCTACAATTGCTACCAACATCAGGATAAATGCCAGTAACAAAGAAAAGTCTTGGTCGCGCCAGAACCACGGGCCGACACGGCGATACTTGCCGCTATAGTTGAATTTACCGCCTCTAACGTTCTGATAACCCTTTGATTTCATATAAGCGTAGGTGCAACGGTTTTCGATATTTTCTGCTTCTGATCGCGTTACGCTACCAAGGTCGACAATCTCTATTGTTTCAACGAAATGATGATCTTTTGTCCAGCGCGCGCCGTAAACACCTCGTTTATGCTCTGCTATTCTGGTCTCCGGATTTTTATGCGCAGTAATGCCAACGTAGTATTTATCCTGCTCCAGGAGAAGTACGTATAGCCAGTAGTGCTTTCGAGTGTCTTCCATGACGAAACCCCGGCTGGCTGCAATAAAAATGGACAGCCCGCTAGGAATTGTCTAGAAACCAGATAAACCGTTAAGCCTATCGTTCGCGTAGCTGCCCAATTTTACGGCTTAACTACGCGCACTTTGTGCGTGCATATCTGGAATCTAGACAGGTCTATTGTAACCCGTGGGCTTTTCTTACGGAATACTTACCCCTCACCCTGGTGGTCGAGTTCGCAACGATACGATAGTTTTGTCCAAGGTTGAACTGTAAGCTTTACTGTTGCGTCCCTAAGGAAGTGGGGTCATTCCCATGTAGGTTTATATTGGCTCATTAATTCACCGATGATCCCTTTTTTCATGATGAGTGGTTTCGCCATCTTAATAGCAGCAAAATTCTTTTCGAAGTTTTGTGTGACTCTATTGGCCTGCAAATCCCGTGCCGACAAGTCGTTATGACAATAAGTTTCAGCAAACGCTACTCCTAACTTAGGCAGGATGTTTTTTAAATCGCCTGGATCATCATCGGCTATGTTTGAAAACAGTTTTTCTTGGTATGCGAGCATCTTATCTAAGCGTTTCACGGCTGATGCCCGTGATACACCCTGGTCTTCCATCAAATAGTAACTGTATGCTTCGGTGACCTTTTGTGAAATGTCAGACATTTCACAATTACCCTTGAAGTGTACAAATAGTTGAGTGCTTAAAGCGATCAAGTGAAAGTTCTCGAATTCACGCCACAGTCTTTTACGCTCTCTTTCGTCAAGCTTGTATGTATTTTCCCATTGCACCATATCAAGCATCTCACCTAGGTTGGATTCGTATGCCTCGTAGAATGTTTGAATCGCTAAGTAGGCAAATTGGTCAACTGTAATTTTTCGCTTAAACATGACATTACTCTAGCATGATAATCTGGCTAATGCATGACCATTGTTTCTCCTCTGGTGGACGAGCTTCGCAACGAAACTACTAATTCTCTTCAATTTAACACGTTGAATTTATTAAAAGGTACATCTCTTGAGAGTAGGGTTAATAAAAAAGCCCCTTTCGGGGCTCCGGGTTATACACCCTTAGTAATGCTATCTCCAGATTGAATCATTGGATCATACCCTCCTTTTTCGTGGATACTACGATGCACGTAATACCGTTACCAGTATAACAACTTTGGACTCTTCCTGGAAAAGTTTTAATCACTACCAGAATGGAAGCGCCCAGGATTAGTAGTATAAACCCTAGGTTGAACGAGCGATGTTTGATTTCATACGTTGCTCCGTTTTTTTCAAAACAGGATATATACTCACCCTTTACATATTCGAGATATTGGTTCTCACTTCGTTGCGGTATCTTCTTAAGCTGTTTAATCTCGGTCGTTAGCATCCAAGGATATGGACGCAGCCCGAGTAGAAAAAGTATGAGAGCGGAGAGTATCGATGCGAGCCCAACAAAGTAGAAGATTCTGCCATAAAGCTCCACGGGTATAAACAGGTTCCCGTCTTTATAGAGATAAGTTAAAAGTGCAAATCCGGCTGCAATAAAAGTGAGTGTCTTGACTCTTAATTGGTCCACAGCTTTGTCGAGCTTGGCATTAGACCGCCTTAGCTCATCGATAGCCACTTGATTTACTGCCTTGAGTGTCGCCATATTTTCTTTCCCCCACCCTCGACTAGTAAATATAATGATGTATCACAAGGACTCTATTTGCAAGCAGTAGCAGTGAACCAAATATGACAGAGCTGTCTTAACCTCGAGCGTCAATGAGCTTAATGGAATCCCTACTAATTTCCGAGTTAATTGTGTATGGAATAGCATTCTCGTCCAGGGCGAACATAGTATATATCTCTACAAGGATTCCATACGCATCCTTTTCTGCAGTGCCCGTTCCGTCGAGCTTCGCACTTGAATAGTCTTTTTGTGCGACTACTGAGTCATGTATGTCAAAACCACTGGGCGTGCCAGCATAGAGTCGAACCTCTGAGGCTTTCAGATTTTTACCCTCGGTAAAGTATGACCATGTATTGAGCCCGCGTTTAGCTAAGTAGTTTCTAATAAACCTTGTGAATTCGTACGTCATTTCAACTAATACGATGGAATTTATTGTTGTTCCGCTCTGGCCAGGGTCTTTATTTACGGCCCAACCTGCCAATTCTGGGGAGATTTTTAATACTAGCGTTAGCGTACCATTGGGGTCGAGTCTCAGTATTGCATCACGCGAACCAGTCTTAACTAGCGCTCCATCAATTTTTTCCGCTCTGGCCCCCAAAGAATCGAGATTAAAGCCCATCCCTCTGATTGGACTTGTTGAGCTAAATTCCTTTGCTAGATCAGAGTAGAAGCCCTCTAATCTAGCTCTTGTGGAGTGTGGTATCGTCTGCAACAAAATGTATGGGTCTTTATCCCAGCCCTGAGTGCCAATAACGTATTCGCGGATTCCCTTCGCTTGTTTCTCGTTTTCGGCAATAGTTTTGCTCATAGTTTCATTTATCTTTGCTCGGTCCGTCTTTTGAAAAATCTCTCGCGTTTGAGTGGAACTTCTCCTGATTCTTTCATATACCGTTTCCGGGCGCATCCAGTATGTTTGATCGTCTACTCGCTCGGGTATGCCGACAAAACCGTCAATCTGATTACCATTCTCGCTCATTAAGTGTCTAATGACATGTGGCTTATCGTGGCTTTTGGGGATAATGATTGCAAACAGCCCCTTCTTTGGCTCTGTTGGATACCACTTGAAACGTACTGACTTGTTGAGGGGGTACATCCACTCGCTGAGAATATCCTTGTAGTGTTTCTGGTCTATGGCTGTAATCTTTATTGAAGTTATTGCGCCCGCCACCGGTATGTTTTCGGTCTCACTGCGCTTCTCTTGAACACCGATCAGTAGAATGCCTCCATCGGCGTTAGAAAATGCTGCAACGTCCTTGCTAAGTTCAGAGCGACCAGTCTGAGATAGTACAAGCGGTTTTCCCGGTAAGGTTTCGTATTGTGAACGCTTAAAGTCAACCCAGTCACTTTCGGGGGTATCTAGTATTTTTTCGTATTCAGCCCCTTCTAAGGCTTGGATAAGCTCGGCTTTATTCTCCACTGCCATAACCATATCTTAGGGTATGATTTAATTACTGTCACTAATTGACGCTTATAACAGCTTACTGCACACTGTTAATCATAATGAAGCCATCCATTCCAAAGTTAGCAATAGAATTCATCAAAGCAGATATCGAACGTGAGATAAGGCTAGCAAGTTTATCCGAGAAAAAAACTTATGGTCTTGCGGCGAAGCTTTTTAGACTTCCGTATGGTGGAGGTAATTTTATGTGCGCGATGGGGTTAATGTGTTATACGGAATTCTTTGGTAAGCAACTTGGCATCAAGCGTGGCAGTCGAGGAAATTTCGATTCCTTTTTCGCAAAGCTTGGTAAGCCTTACGAGGAGCTGATTGCAGAGCATAAAATTTATGATATTTTCCGTTGTGGACTCGCGCATGAGTATCTGATTAAGAAACCAGGAACAATATACATGTTCGGTGATGTGAGCCCTGCACTTGGATTTACAGAAAGTGGTGATACTTATTTTGTGGTTGAGCAATACTATAAAGACCTCATGGCTGCTGCTGAGAGAGAGTTCGTCGTCACGGAGTAAGGGGCGTATTACCAATGTCATATTTACTACAGCCCAATCTGTCGCTGTCTTGACAAACGCATTTTCGAAGTGTACACTCGGCACAAAACAAAGAGCCGAACCGAGAGGAACAAAAAAGAGATAAGCGAAGCGCCACACCCAGGCGCCTTTTTTATTTCAAAAAGTAATCAATTTATATACCGCCCTCGTCGGCGGTTTTTTTGTGCCCAAAGAATGGAGTAAGGGGTCTTGTGTAACACCAAACACAATTCGGGATTTAAGACTGAGAGAATCTGCCTTCGTGGTGTTAAGCGCTGTGCGCTACACCCGCAGCAGGTTGTCCTGTTACTTGATATACAGGACAGAAATGGGGTCAAATGTCTGATCTGCAAGACAGGATGAGATCCCTATTTGGTCTGACCTCGGAAGTCGAAGCCTATCAAACGATTCACTCCCAGGAAGTGAGGTACAAGAACTTCACTAGGAGAATCGACTACAAAGTGCCTTTCGAGAAGCTCATCCCGTTTATGGAACAGTCGAAGAAGCTAATTAGGACAAAAAGTTCCCGGCCAAAAGAAAATACCGAATCAAACATAGGGCGCTCGCTTCGTCGCACAAACAAAAAAATATACGACATCGTGCATTGCAACGACTTTACTCTGTTCATTACCTTTACGTTCGACCCTAAAAAGACGAAAGACCGATACAGCCCACGAGTAGTCAAACGACAGATGCGTAACTGGTTAAAAAATCAGCAGCGACGCTATGGGAAATTCAGCTACCTCATCGTGCCTGAACGCCATAAAGATGGCGCTCTCCACTTTCACGCGCTTTTTGCTGGGTATACCGGAAAACTCGTAGACTCGGGCAAAAAACGTCATGGCAAAACAAGCTACAACCTCACCGGCTACACATTAGGTCATACCCAGGCCAGCATCATTGATGACTCACAAAAGGCCATGAACTATCTGCGTAAGTACATCACCAAAGACATGCCGCTATTCCCCGGCAAACATCGTTACTGGGCAAGCAAAGGCCTTCGTCGGCCACAGGTTATCGATAATCCACCACCGTGGGACTCGAACAAGACTCCGCTACGGGCTTATGAGAACGAGTATTGCGTCCAAGCTGACTTCGCGCGCGATTCCGGAGGTGGTGATGAAGCGTAGTCCGCAAATCAGCACACGCAGAGCGTGTGCTACACTGTTGCGTTGCTTCATCTCCACTCCCATGGATTGGGGGCTCTAACATGGCGTTGTCTTCCACTGACTTAGAAGCGTGGAAGGCGTATTTTAAGTTGCTTGCCGAACTCGACAAGAAACAGAAGAGGAAGAAGAACCCGTGAGTTATACTATAAGCAGAATTAATCGAGGGTATCGGTGGGAATGAAAGCATTTCTCATCGCACGCGTCTCGACTGCCGATCAGGTCGATGCATTGCCGGCTCAAATCTACCGGCTCACCGACTACGCCCATGCCAAAGGGCTGGAGTACGAACTATTTGAATTTCACGAGAGTGCCTATAAGGGCACACGCGAAAAGTTCCGCGCCGTCATTACGAAGATTCAATCTTCGACCGAGCCTATTATCATCGTGTTCGATAAGGTCGACCGGCTCACCCGAGATTCAAGTGCGGAAGAGACTCGAGTACTCAAAAAGTTGTATCAATCGGGCAAGATTGAACTTCATTTTCCGTCCGAAAACTTATTCCTTCATCAACATTCACCGTCGACCGATAAAATGCGCCTCGGGCTCAACATAGTATTCGGGGAATACTATTCAGACGCAATTAGCGACAACGTAAAGCGTAAGAATCAGCAGCTATGGCGCGATGGAGTCTGGACGAGCCTCGCTCCTTTCGGCTACAAGAACACCACCCGCGATGATGGCCGTAAGTGGATAGAGTTAGTGCCACTAAAGGCTGATGCCGTGCGAAGAGCATTCGAGCTCTATGTGACTGGCACCTATTCATTGAAATTAGTCCGGGACAAGATTATCCGTGAGTACGGCTTCACTCTAACTGCTGCACAGTGGGACAAAATCCTCAAAAACCCTTTTTATACGGGCGTCATGCGTATCAAGGGTGACTTATACCCTCACCACTACGACACAGTTATCAGCGAGGATTTATTTGAGCAGGCAAAGCGAACTCGCGGGAGTTACGCGGTCAAACCTCGGCGTTGGGCAGGCCTTCCCTATGCGTATCGCGGCCTCATCTACTGCACCGAGTGTGGCTGCAAGGTCACCTTTGAGAAAAAGAAAGGAAAATACATTTACGGCCACTGCACCCAGTACAAGGGCAAGCACGGGGCGGCGTATGTATCAGAAAATAGCCTCACAGACCAGTTACGATCAGTGTTCGTCCAGATTCGACTGCCTGACGATGCGTACGAAGAAGTCAAGCAATCCCTCCTCGCAGACGACCAGCAAGCGAGTAAAGACAGCGCGGCTAAGCTCACGAGCATCAACACGGAAATTAAAAAAGTTGAGATGAAGATAGAGCGCAACTACGATACGTATCTTGAGGGTGCTATTGCCAAAGAAATGTACCAACGCAAGCAAAAAGAATTGTCCGAAAACAAGCGCGCTCTTGAAAGTAGTAGAAAAAATATCGAACTTGTGTCGAAAGATACTTACGACGAAGCTCTACATCTGTTGGATTTATCTCGCAGGGCTTCTGATATCTTCGAAAACTCAGAAATTGAGGAAAAACGAATTTTGCTCAATATGGTACTTTCGAACTTGGAGCTTGAAGACAAAGAACTTCGGTGGAAATTAAAAAAACCATACGATACGATGGCTTTTTGTAACGAAACTCAAAATTGGCTGGGGATGAGGGATTCGAACCCCCGATCATGGGACCAGAACCCACTGCCTTACCACTTGGCCAATCCCCAGTACAAGGGGAAATTATACTCGAAATATCTACTTTGCGCTAGAATGACGGTATGGCGAAACAATGTCAAAGCTGCGGCATGCCCTTGCAGGACAAACAGGGTGATAACCGCGCAAGCGAAAAAGATGGCTCAAAATCCGAGAAATGGTGTAATTTGTGCTACAAAGACGGTGAATTCATTGGCCCCGACTGCACTCTGCAAGAAATGACGCAGATTGTTGATGCTGCCCTAAAAAACAAAGGGTGGCCAAAGCCACTACGCTGGATCGCAAAGAAGCAATTACCACATCTAGAGCGCTGGAGAAATTAGGTGGCATCGGGCCGGAGTACGTTATTCACGAACTGGTCTAGCATGTCGTCGGTCATATTGGCTTTGACGATATAATCTTCGATGCCTAGTTGGCGTAAACCCGCCGGTGCCTCCGATTCGTTGAGGTTCGAAATGACCAAAACCTTGATGTCTCTACCCCAGTCACTTTTACGTATCGTCTCGAGCACTTTATCGCCAGCAATATCGGGTATCATCAGGTCTAGCAGTACTAGGTCTGGCAGTTCTTTTTGGATGAAATACAACCCCGTTATGCCGTTATAACCGATAAAACAGGTGTAGCCAATGGCTTCGAGTCTGGTTTTGTAGATCGCAGCGAGATCAGCATTATCTTCGACAATGACAATTTTCTGACTAACGGGCGTTGTTGGATTCATATGTAGATATTCTACGCCCCGTTGACGAGCATTACTAGGAAACCTTGACGGAGATGTTTTAAAAACTAACAACAATGTCGTATAATCATACTTACGCTTAACAAAAGAAAAAATATGGCTAAAAAAACCCGTCAAATCACAAAATCAAAGACCAAAAAACACCCCGTTGCAGCAGCAACCCGAACTAAAAAGGGCGCCCCGAAAAAGGGACTGATTCATCACACAAAGCGTCTGTACCACGTTACACCAAAGTTCGTCCATGGCATGGTCGTGGGTGCATTTGTAGGTATTCTGGTATTAGTACCGCTTGGCAGTGCTCAAAATGCAGATGCGCTCAGTATCAAGACAACGAAAGACTGTGACGCTTGGTCGATTGTAAACTGCGGGGTTACCTCGACAGCTAACCTAAAGAATGCCTACGATCAGAGTAGCTATGTCAAACATGTCTACAGCTACTTCACAATTTCTGCAACTGACATGTCAACGATCGGCAAGAAAGCCGTAAAAGGAACTGTGTACAACGACGGTCGTGTAACAGTTGACGGCAAGGTAGTGGCCACTAAGGCAAAAACCGCCGCGCGGCTGCGCGTTACCAACAAAGACCAACGAGTGACCAAATCCGGCTCGGTGTTTTACACCAGACCCATCGCCTTATCTTGGTCGCACACCTCTGGCCCGGCTTATGTTGTCATGAAGTCTGGCAAATTCGACTTTGCAATTTTAGCGTCCTGCGGCAATCCAATTACAGCCACACCCAAGAAAACACTTCAAGCGGAACCCGTGCCAACTCCTCATACGCCAAACCCAACCCCGACACCACCACAAACCGACACGGACGTTACACCTCCTAGTACAACCCCAGTCAAAACCGCGAGCATCACCACCCTACCCAAGACCGGCATTGGTGCAGTCGGATTTGTGTTCCTCATGGCGGTCATTGGAGGCTTCGTGTTCCACAAGACCCATCACCATGTGAAGAAGCGCCGCTCAGCTAAGAAACATAGCGCCACTACTCATCATCGCAAAGCATCGCATGTTAGCAGATAGTCTTTTGTTAGCATAAGCAGCAAAACAATGTTAATTTTACATTTGCAAATTTTTTAGGCTGGGCGTAGGGTGTAGGTACGAATTAAGTATTGCAGCAAGACTGTCACCTCGCGAAAGCTGCAAAGAGGAGGATCACATGTCAGAAAATGCGTCTTAACCAACTCAAAATTGAGTTGGTTTTTCAATTACATAGTTAATTTAAGGAGAATATTATGCCAACCGTAACACCTATTCGAAGTTTTCCATGGGGTGGTCATCTGTTTATGGAAATCCCTCTACACAAAAAATCGGCTAACAAGTTTTACGCCCGCCACGGGGAAACTGCCGAAGGTCGCCAATACATTGAGTTTTCCAAGTTTGGACCACGTCCAAACACAGAGCACGACATCTATAACCAAAAACTGAGACTATTTAGTCCCCTGCAATGGATTCAATTAAAGCACTATGTAGAACGTGAACTTACTGACTCAATCGGATGGGACCTGACTGAAGCAGAACGAATTTTCGAGAAAAAGACTAATGAGACGACCAAATCGAAAGCGGTTGAAGCCCCCAAAGCATAGTTTGCATAGCTAGCCCGCAGTCCTATACTAGTTTGTAATGAAACAGCTAGGACGACTGGGACTGAGTGCGTTGATAGGAGTAGTTGTTGCAAGTATCTATTTCTTGTTTGAGCACGGCTTGCACCACGCCCTTCACTTCGTATGGTTTGACTTAGTCGACACAGACGAACAAAGATTGTGGGTCCCTGTGATCTGTATTGTTTTGACCATAGTGTACTTTGGCACCATGCACGCATTAGACCCGCAAAATGAGCACCGTGAAAGTCATGGCCTGGGTGAAACCTCGAAAGTATCAGCCGCCAATATCAGTAAAATATTAGTCATTGGTTTTCTGTCGTTGCTGGCAGGTGCCTCACTGGGTCCGGAAGCAGTACTGGTGCCTGCCTGTATCATGTCTGGTGTTTTTATTGGAAAATTGTTTCTACCTGGCACCGATCATGACACAAAAGCGCTTGGCGTTGTTGGTTTTGTGGCACTTTTCACGGCATTCTTTAGCTCTTTCTTTGTAGGGGTTATCTCGCTCTTACTCGTGAAACGACAGTTTAAAACCCGCATAGAGCCGACACTTATAGTCTACGCGATTACCGCAGCCGTAACGTCGTACCTTACGCTAAAGATATTAGAAAATCCATCCTACGTTCAGCTGCCGGACCACTCCTGGAGTCTTAATATCTCCACCCTATTTTTACTGAGCATACTGCTCGGGGCAGGTTACGCCATTGTCTATCTATTAGATATTGCGCACACAGCCAGTCAATACGTTACACGCTATCTTACTGATAAAGCCTGGTGGCTCCATGCTCTCGTTACTGGAGGAGTGCTATCAATGCTCTACCTACTGGGAGGTAACCTGGTAGAATTTACTGGCAATCTGGCAATCATACCCATGTTTCACCAAGCTTCGGCGCTGGGTCTAGTTGGCTTAGTGTGGATTATGGTGGTCAAGTTATTGGCAATTAGTTGGTCGCGAGCAGGTGGCTTCAGAGGTGGATTAATTTTTCCAATGATTTTCGTGGCATCAATTGTTGTTGCTATCATACATCTATACGCACCCGCCCTTAATCCTATTTACGGCCTAATCGCAACTATTGTTGGCATGTTCGTGGCCGACCGTAAGGTCAAGGCCCTAATTTAGTCGTAACTCTATAGATTGCGATTCGCGTCACACTTCACGCACTAAAAAGATGATATGCTGGTAAGGAGAAACTACTTATGTCTAGCTACGCTGTTACCAACAACCAGCAGATTACGCAATCAACGCAGCTTGTGACCCTTCAGCACGTATCGGGTAAACCCCTGCTCTTTGAGCCAGGTCAGTACGCCGCCATTCACGGTTATAGGCACGGCCGACCAATGCCTATACGTTGTTTCTCTATTGTCAGTTCACCTACCGAACAAGACATTCTACAGTTCTCAATGCGCGTAAAGGGTAAATTTACTCACGCCATATCTGGGCTACAAAAAGGTGATAAAGTTCATGTTCAAGGCCCGTATGGTGGCTTTGTGTTGAATACGCATAATCAAAAACGTATTGTTATGCTCGCCGGCGGCATCGGTATTACGCCATTTATAAGTATGATTCGGTTTGCATCAATAACCAAAGCCGACACCGATGTCGAGTTAGTGTACTCTGTAGCCAAACAGACCGACATGCCGTTCTCGGACGAATTAACCAATTGGGATAGGTATAATCCAAATTTTAAGTACAACCTGGTCGTCAGTGATGGGCCAATCGACAAAATAAAGCACAACCGTGTGTTTCAAGGTCGGATTACACCGGAAGTGCTCGAAAAAGCCGTTGGTGCTATCTACGGGGACGTTGAAACCCAGTTTTATATTTGCGGACCGCCACCTTTCATGAACGCCATGCTTGCGATGCTCTTGGCGCATGGGGTAGCTAAGTCTCGAATAATGACTGAAGCATTCAGTCAGGGACCCAACCGGCAAACAGGTAAAATCCGCGACTGGCCCTTCAGCATGTACGCCTTAGGTGCGCTAGGACTGTCCGCGGGCAGCATGGCGGTCATGGTAAGTGACTTGGGTAAATTAGTGCCCGCCAAGAATAGCCTGCAAACTGCACCGAACCTACAGAGCGTCGGGCAGTCCAACAATCGTCAGTCAGACCTCGTCGCACTTGTTAACAGTTTTCCCGCCAGCTCGTCAGACGCACCAGCTTCTCGAGCCGTCAAAAAAGCTTTGGCAGCGGCTAAAAAGCCTACACAATCTTCGACTGTGGCCTCTAGTGGTTCAACATCGAGCTCATCATCAAGATCGACCACTTCGTCCAGTAGCTCATCTTCGAGTAGTAGTACCGGGTCAAGTACTAGCGGAAGCACCACTACATCGACGCCTCCAACGCCTGTTTGCACAACCAATCAGAGTGGGGTTACGACATGCAATTAGTGCAATTTCACGAAACCAAGATGGCACTGGGTGGCGACGCGACAATTGTCATTGTCGCTAATCAGCACCGTGACATGACGGCTATTTTTAATGAATTATGGCGAGTTATCTTTACCTTCGAAAAGCAGTTCAGCCGCTTCCTGCCACAAAGTGAACTATCACAATTCAATACTCGTGCTGGACTTTGGGTGCCTATCAGTGATGAGTTCGCTGACTTACTCAAAACCACAATAAAGTTGAGTCAGTTCACTGGGAGTCTCTATAATCCCTTCATTTTGCCCGCACTGCAGCGATCGGGTTATACCCATTCCGCCGCGCCTGGCTATGAAGCCGACAGAGATCAGGATTACCGTCATCGTGCGGTGGTACCAATCGACAAACTGACAGTGCGAGACAATCAAGCTTGCATCCCTTACGGAACGGCTTTTGACCTTGGCGGTTGCGGCAAAGGCTACTTGGCCGATACGTTAGCGGATCTATTAGACGACGCAGGATTCCATAGTTACTGGATCTCGCTCAGTGGTGATATGGTTACGTCAGGTCATGATGAACACGGGTCGCCGTGGCGTACTGTCATCCAAAATGCATATTCTGACCAAATCCCTGCCCCCGTCTTTGTCCAAACTGATGGGTCTAGACACGCTGTTGCGACATCTGGCACCCTGCGTCGAGTCAATCAAAAGTTGTCGGGTAAGCACCATATTATTGATCCTTCTACCGGACTGTCGGCAAAAACAGACATCCGGCTCGCCACTGTGGTCACGACAAACGCTACCGAGGCGGACGTGCTCGCGTCTTGCGCAGTATTAACAGGCAGTAAAGATTCGGAAGATTTTCTCCGTGCTAGAAGAGTCGAGGCCGGCTACATTCAAACAACTCAGTCCGAGACTATGGCTTTTGGCCAATACTTACACACCGCCAGTGAGGTTACCTATGCTTAAGAAAATGATTGTGCTTTGTTTACTCTTGTTTGGCTTCACGCTCTTCCCCCTCAGTCATCCTGTTTTAGCTGCTGATGCCGGCAATGTAGTGGTTCAAACCATACCAGACGAGAACACTTTGGGCGACAAACTCGTTAGTCGAGCTGGCTCGTCCTGGCCATGGTATGTCGCACGCGCCTCTGGTCTGGTTGCTGCATTGGCATTGGTTATTTTGATGATATCCGGTATTGGTCAGATATCTGGCATGACTTTTCGTTTACTTGACCCGCTGACGGCCTGGGCCTCGCACAGAGCGCTTGGTATCACTTTTGGAATTGCAGTGTTAGTACACATGATCAGTCTGTTATTTGATCATTTTGTGCAGTTCAATATCTGGCAAATTTTGATCCCGTGGTTATCGGACTACCAGCCCGTTACATTACTGGGATTTCAACTTGGCAGTCTGTATGTTGCACTTGGCGTACTAGCGTTTTACTTGACGCTCGTTATTATTGTCACTTCGCTCATTTGGGTCGAACGTAAGCCCCATACATGGAAACTTATCCATCTCCTGTCGTATCTAACGATTGCCTTTGTGTTTGTTCATGCGCTATATCTTGGCACCGACCTTACCCATGGCGTTTATCGTCTCCTGTGGATTATGTTTAACGTAGGTATATTAGGACTGGCGATTACACGATCCTGGAGGGCATTTACTACGTGAGCCGAGAACTTCGACATAGTGCCAATCCCTGGCGCATGCGTATAATTTGGGCAATTAGCTTTGTGGTACTAGTCGTACTACTATTATTCGCGTTTTATCGGGTCTTTGACCGGATTCAGACATACTCATTGCCAAACGGTAGTGTCGAGCTGTCAGTGCCATACTCAAAATATCTTGTTGGCGAAACTATAACGTTTACCGTAAAAAATAACTTCAATAGTTCGATACAGGTCAGTAACGGCTGCCCCGGAGAGCCGCTGAGTGTATTTCGCTACGAGAAGCATAAGTGGGTGCAAATTCACGACAAAACTAATATCAAGAACTGTGCCGATCAAGAACGGACCGTTACCATTCCTGCCAACCAGAGCATGACTGCCAGCTTTAAAAACTGGCCCCATTTATTCAATAAGGCTGGCAAATATCGGATTGTGATGCGGGTCGACTTCTATAACTCTCTCCCTTATCAAGACTTTGAAGTTATTAATAAACCCAAGGCCTACGCTGCCGTCCATTCAGGCAGCGGGCAACCATCCACCAGCACCAAGTCCAGTACCTCCACCCAACAGAATGGAGTAAGTGAGCACGAAGACGCCAACGAAGGTGGCTCCGCCACCCAAAACAAGGTCTACACATTGTACGTAAACTCTAGCGGCAACTACAACTTGACCAGTATTTCGATGCACGTTGGAGACACGCTCAAGATCGTGTACCAATCACCTTATCATGACGAAGTTCGTACTCGATTTACGCCCATCAATGGCACGTCTGCTTCAGTTTCTTCCGTTACAGTAGACGAGGAAAGACACAGTGGCACTCGTATATTTACTAGCGCTGGCACGTGGCGCTACAAGGCTGATGACCACAGTGGTAACAGTGGCGTCGTTACGGTGTCAAAGTAAGGTTACTTTATCCCTTTTGCCACGTTTTTAGATTCTGCTCGCTGTTCAATTAGTTTGTAGGCGATCGCCCCAGCAATACAGGCGACACCTATAACTAACGCTGTAAGCTGCAGATTCCTCAGTACAGATCGAGCAATCGCAAAGGCCGCTGCCTGGGTACTGTCAGTGGCCGGAACTAACGAAGGTAAGCTGAGGAGTAGGCCAATCACGACAAACACCACTCCAACTCCGATGAGCATTCGACGAATTGTTTTGCGATGGTTAACCGAGAGCATTATCGAACCCACTAGAGCAATGGCGCTTACAAGCACTAGTAGCCATGTACCTGTCTTAAAATAACTGTAATATGAATGTATTTGAGCAATACCCGTACCCTCTAGGCTGATCTTACCCGCGTCGTCTGGAATCTCGAGTTTTTTTACTGTTGGTTCTAGGCGGGTCGCCTCCAGCTGGGAAACAGCACTAGTAATTGACGGGTGTAGATCGAGTACAATGCTATCGCTGCCGCTATTTAATTGTCGCACAACCGCAGCGTGGGTCGACCTCAGCTCCTCATTCCAGAGGTTCGTAAATTCAGGTGAAGATAGCACTTTCACGGCCTCATTCTTGATCAATTCGTGCAGTGCAGACCGTAGCTGATCAGTGCTTTTGTTCTTGCGCTCTCCGCTACTCAGTAATTCTCGGGCGGCATCTTTGACGGGAATTTGCTTGACCACTTGATCACTAATTTCCGTGGCAATTAGTTGCTGTACCTCGGGCTTAGAAACGATTGGACCGACGCTACTAACAAAGGTGTTGGTATCTGTCAGTGTCCTATTCATCCAGACAACCAGAAGGCTTGCCAGAATGAGAGAAATCGCAAGTGTTCCTAATATCGCCGCAGCTACAGTTCGTAAACGGTGATGTTTTGTCGATGTCGGACTAGATATTTTAGCCGCCATGACTACTAGTTAACCATAAGCATCTTACGTAAAGCAAACTCTTGCCGTGTATTCTAGTCAAATTTACGGCGCATTTCCCAGATACTTGCTAGCTCTCGCTTGATCCTCTTGACGTGTGGTTTTGCAAAGTCAAATTCTAGCGAAAAAATCATTAATGCAACCAGGCACGTCAGTAAACCCGGTCCAGGCAACGGTATCAAAATCAAGCCGACTACAAAAAGTGGAGCTGCAATCATAAATACTAACAACTTACGAAGTAGCGCCAGACCCTTTCGAATTACGACCATTCCGACTACTTTCTGCTACGTAACCAATTACTTAATTGCTCAATCAAGAGAATTGCGATGCCAAGACCAAACAGAATTAGGCCGAACATCAATGCTTGATTCTTACCTTGTTGCACTAATTGCTCTGCGGCCTTGGTCTGCCCCTGAATTGCGGCGCTGGTTTCTGCGGCTTTCACGTTCTTGAACGTGCTCGCAACCGTGGCCTGCAAGTTAGCACTGCCACCAGTCGTGCCACTGTATCCTCCCGTCGATGTTGTTGGGGCGAATCCAAAGGTGTGAGTAGTACCGCTTGTCATTGAACCAGACCTAGCGGCCGCAACCTTCGCCTGCTCTGTCAATATACCGAAGTTACCATTCCAGTTACCAAACACGTTGATAAACAGTAGGCCGAACCACCCCGTTAGATCCAGGTAACTATTAGTAATATTGTTGAGGTTTACGGCAGTCTCCGCATCGCCAGTTGTGGCACTGCCAGCATTGGTGTTGTTAGTGACAGACGCATCACCAGTATGGGCACTGGTCGTAACATTGTTCGTAATGCCAGAGTTATTGACTGCATTTAGCTCAACGTTGTTGGTCATAGTACTGTTGGCATTAGTTACTCCGCCACCGTATGCGGCCGCCGTCGCACCGACCGGCGCATTCATGAGTACACCAACCCAGTTGCCTAGCACATTTACGAATACCAACATAGCATTCCCACCCGACACCTGTAGACCTGTGATGTCAAATATAGTCACATTAGTCTTGGCGTTGCCAGATGTAGCGCTCCCCGCATTTGTATTACCAGACACGGTGGCATTGCCTGTACTTGCCGTGCTATTTACATTGTTTGCAATTGAGGAAGTGCTGTTGATATTCGCTACGAAGTTATTCAAAGTATTCTGTGACACGGTTACATCCGAATGTGGCGCATTACTAGCCAGTAAACTATCGAGGAATTTTTGTGGCATCAGAATATTGCCATTAAAGTTACCGTTAATGTTTATAACGCCCAAGAAAGACTGCTGCGCAGAGATCATGGAATTGACCATGTTTACCACGTTGGCAACAGCCTGGGCATTACCGCTCGTGGCATTGCCCGCGTTAGCATTATTCGCTACTGTCGCCTTGCCGCTCGTGGCATCAAGTTGTAGGTCGTTCACTATCTGACCGTTATTGTCGACATTTAGTTGCAAGTTATTGTTGGAATTGACATTACTAGTTGTTGGCTGCAAGGCTCCCGGGTCAATGATCAAATCCCCCTGCACGTCACCATCAATATTGGCTACAAACGTTGCGGCAGTAGCACCCAAATCGGAATTAGACTGTAGCATATTGATGACATTAGCTATCGATTGCGCATTACCGCTTGCCGCACTGCCAGCCACTGTGTTGTTCATAACAGTGGCATCACCAGTTGTCGAAGTAGAACCTAGCTTGTTGGTAACGGTCGCGTTGGTTGTGGAGTTGATGGTAGCGTCATTGTCAATATTGGTTGTACTGGTATTTTCGACAGGAACAATCGGTGCGGGTCCGCCAACTGTTTTCGCACCAGAAGGTGGGCTACTGACAGAATACATATCCTGTGACCAAACCTGAGCAGACGGGCTGTAGTTCCAGATCTTGTAGTCCCACTTGCAGCTGACATCATTATAGGTATAGACTCTCTCGTCTTTTGGCGTCCTGACTTGAGTTGAGGGGTCCCAAGTATAATGCGGGTTTTCCCACAGGCCAGTACATGAATTATATGTGTACGTACTACTGTCCGAACCGGTCGGTTGCTGAATGCCGGTCGGCGCAGCTGCAACAGGCGAACATGCAGGCTCGTCTGCATACACATATACAGGTGCTGGTGTGCCAAGTATCAATAAAAGGGCGAGGCTGCCACTAAGAACACGTCTGGTTGTCTGTTTGATCTGCGTAAGAATGTCTGTCATGTGGTCAATGCCCCTTGATTACGTTAATAGTCGTTGTGTGGAGTGGGCTCTGCACAGAGCCCACTCCGCTACATACGCAAGCAATCTAGTTACTGATGCTAACGGTTGTTGAACTACTACTTGTGTTAGAAGCAGCTCCGGTGGTTGCGCTCCCACCATTAGTGTTACCGCTCACAGTAGCCGAACCGCTACTCGCGGATTGCGAATTGCTGTTCTCTACGGTTATGCAGTTATTGTTCTCGACGTGCAAACTGTTCTTGTTTACAGTCAGGACCATATTGTCTGAGTTTGGCCCAGTTGTGTCCATCGTAACCTTGGTTGTGTTACTTGCCCCAGCAGCTGCAGTTGGGCTAGAGTTCTTGACACTGACTGATGTCGCAAATGAGTTAGTATTCTTGGCATCACCCGACTTGGCGCTGCCACCATTAGTGTTGCCAGTGACAGACGCCGAACCACTGTTGGCACTCTGGCTGTTACTGTTGCCAACGCTCGCGTGGTTATTGTTAGTCCAATGGACATAACTTTTGTTAATAGTTTTGACATGGTTCGACGAGTACGGACCAGTGTCTGTCAGCGTCGCTGTGGTGTTCGAACTTGCCCCAGCAACACCAGCCAAAGCAACTGCTGCACCAAGGGTAGCCAAGGTTCCAGCGGTAGCTTTTGATAGTTTGATTCGAGTCATGTTGACCTCCTCTTAGTTAGTTATTTTTAGTTGATATTACCGGGATGTTCCCCCGACTCGCGACATAAAGCGGTTAGCCGCTAGTCGGGCGAGCATCCCATTCGCCTAGGGCGTATTTGTTGTTTCGTTGTTTATCTGAACACTGAGAGAAGTTGAATTATCACTACCAATCGTATCGTTATCAGATGAAACATCAATCTGAGTTGTTGAACCATCTTCGCCCGTTATAGTCTTGTGTAACTCGCCACTCTTATCGACATGCAACCTGCGACCATTGACCCGAACAGATGTCTCGGACGCATCTGAGGTACTTTTGGATTCAACAGAAACACTTTGGCCACTGTGCGTAGTCGTATTCGTCGTCCCTTGGTCCTGAATCGAAACAGATGACTGTGTCGCTGAAGACGTGCTGGCTGCTTGTTTCATCAACTCTCCCTGTGATTGATTCGTCACTTCGGTTGCGGCTGGCAGATTACTGTCACTGCCCATGACGATACCCTGCAAGGCAACCAGTGCAAGAGGCAGTAAGGCAACAATTAAGAGCTTTACGTATCGGCCACCCCGACTTCGGGTCGTTGTACGTGATTGTCGACCTCTCGAACGCAATAGCCGATTTGTCGTCCACTGCAACATCACACCCCTCCCTGCCTGATATGCACTTAGTTACAAATACTATCTGTTATGGTACGTATTTTGTCAGTTAGATAACTTACCTCGCTTATGTAACTCACCTACCTGACCGACGCAGCAAAAGCCACGACTCTAGTTGGATATCGAAATACCCGTTGAGGTTTCATTTTTGTTTGATGCATCACCAGAATCCGCATTGCCTCCGTTAGTATTGCCGCTCACTGTTGCCGAGCTGCTGGATGCTTGCTGATTATTTTCATTAATCACAGACACATTATTGTTGTTTGTGATCTCTGTACTATTTCGATTAACTGTCGTGATCTGATTGGTTGAACCGGGGCCCGTGTTATGCATACTAGCTACGGTCGTGTTACTGTACACAATCTTTTCAACAACTTCATTACTGCTACTAGACCCTCCCCCTCCACTACCACCGCTTGGCATTGGAGCCGGTGCCTTCGGCTTGGCTGTACTGGAAGCACCACCGACATCATTTGGGCTATAACATTCCGACAGCGAACTGACTGGTCGAGCCTGCAAATCGCGCGTTGCAGCTGCAATCTCTGACCGAACCATAGGTCCGACCATAGCAAGCGAAGCCACAACGCCCACGACCACTCCCGATAGGGTCGCCACGAACGTGTAGAGGTTGCTGGTTTGGATTTTGGCAGTTTTGGATTTTTGCCGAGCATGTGCCATACAAAGCCCTCCTTAAGGTTAAGTATCTCTTAGTTATCGCCCTCACGCGCCTAACATACACACCGGTATATACCCAGCAATTTCTCATGTAAAATTTTCTTTTACATAAGCGTTTTACCACCTTAGGTTTCTCTGTTAATTAAGTTGCTTATGCAATAAAAAAATACTTCTCAGTTGTAAGATATTTTACTGTTGACAATTTTACAATTTACTCTGTAGATAGTGCCTGCGGCTCACATGCCAAAACATAATGGCGCCAACGAGCAGTGGCAACCAAAATGTCACAAAGCGGTACAATATTGCGACCGCAAGGGCGGTGTCACTATCGATGCCATATGCCTTCAGTCCGATGTAGACGCCCGCCTCCGCTGCGCCAATGCCACCAGGGGTTGGTATGGCGGCAGTCGCAAAGACGCTCGCCGTTAAGGCTACAAATGCCATACTGATCGTAACACCCGTATCCAGTGCCTGTGCCGCAGCGAACAAACTCATTGCATAACAAGCTGTCAAACCCATTGAGGTCAGCAAAGCTAGTAACAGTAAGTCAGATCGTTTTAATAAGCGTCGTAATTCGGTCAAGTTATTGAGTATCTTTTGCCTGGTTTTTGTCCACGTTAGCAGCACTGCTAAAACCGAGAGACCAGCAACGATGATGCCGACAAGTATCAGCACTCGCCGGCCATCACCAACTAGCTTTGTTATAGCATCAGGTGCAAGCACAACTAACAGACCGAAGAGCAGTAAATGTCCGATCATGCCCAACAAATTGTTTGACGCAACAATCACACCTGCCGCCTGGCGCGAGTACTTGTTTGCTCGCAAATACAAAAAACTTACCCCGAGTGCCCCACTCCCAGCAGGTAAAAGTTTGTTCGCGAACAGGCCAGCCGTCTGCACCTGTAGAGTTCGTCCAAAGCCCAGCCTACCGCCAGATAGTAGCCGGTAGATGATGGTCGAGCATACGACCGACAGCGTGAAAAAGCCGACTGACACTGGAAACCAAATATTGTCAGCGGTTTTCGCCACATGCAGTGCGTCCATTATGGCTTGACGTTGCTGGATGACCGTTGCTGCCATAAGCCCAATCAACAAAAAATATACGCCCCAGCGCCAATACGTGATGTGTGTGTTTTTTTGTTTTGTTGCCATGTTGGTTTTATTTTACAGCTATTGCTTTTCGCTACAAAACTTCAAGTTATTCGCTTTCTAGCCAAAGGCCAACGAAGCCTGCCAACAATCTCTTGTTGCTTTACCCAGCCAAAGTGGCGACTGTCTTTGCTGGCACTCACATTGTCTCCAATCAAAAATAATTCGTCACCACGAATTTCAAGAATTCGTTTCACTTTTTCTATACCGCCATGGCGCACCATGACAATATCACCGACTTTCGGTCGACGAGATTTCGTAAATAACACAAGCTGCCCAGGTTTGAGCGTTGGATGCATACTATCACCCACAATGCGACGTAGCTTAGGCGTTCTTTGTGGCTTTGAAGATTTCGGCGATTTCATCAATCATCTCAATCAATTTTTGGCCCTCTTCTGGCTCGCTGTGGTGCTTACACTCGCCCGCCTGCTTCGTAGCTTTCCAGAATTTATCATGCAAATCTGGGTATTTTTCGAGGTGTTCTGGCTTAAAGTAATCCGTCCACAGTACCCATAAATGATGTTTTACAAGTTCAGCACGCTCTTCCTTGATAAACAAAGCCCGCGTCCGATCATCCCCCTCAAAGTCTTTCATTTTGGTTTGTATGGCGTACACGCTTTTGGCCTCGATCATTGCT
Source organism: Candidatus Saccharimonadota bacterium (assembly GCA_020427965.1). Taxonomy (GTDB): domain Bacteria; phylum Patescibacteriota; class Saccharimonadia; order Saccharimonadales; family UBA4665; genus JAGQNT01. The sequence goes on from JAGQNT010000177.1 coordinate 42,245, forward strand.
TGTGCCGGATCGTACACACCGCACGGCAAATCACAGTGCGCGTAGACTGGTTTGATCGAAAATAACTTCATAATCCCTCCTTGTGTATGTACCAGTATACGACGAACGGCTACTTGCTGTTAGCTTTTCGCCATTTGGCAATTTCGGCGTGGTGGCCAGACAGTAAAACATCAGGCACCTTCATACCTTGGAAGTCCTCCGGGCGGGTGTACTGCGGGAATTCAATTGATTTATCATCGTCTTGGAATGACTCAATTTCGGCACTGGTTTCGCCCCCCAATACACCAGGTAGCAAACGCACAACACTATCGATAATGATCATTGCCGGTAGTTCGCCACCGGTGAGCACGTAGTTACCAATGCAAAATTGCCGGTCGATCCACTTCGTAACTCGTTCGTCATAACCTTCGTAGCGTGGGCAGACCAAAATTATGCCTTTTTCGGCGACTGCCAGAGATTTTGCATCAGATTGTTTATAGATCTGACCCCTTGGAGTTGGTAAAATAACCGTCGCTTCTGGATCGTTCCGTTTGGCGTGTTCAATTGCCGCTACCAGTGGCTCAACCATCATCAACATGCTATCTACAACACCATATGGTGTATCGTCGAACTGCTTGCGTGGACCTTGGCCATAGTCACGCAGGTTTATGAACGAATATTCAGCAATGCCGCGGTCGGCCGCTTTCCACAGCATACTGTTGCCGAGTACGCCTTCGAACATCTCTGGGAATAGTGTAATTATCTGTATCTTCATAGGTTTTTCCTGAAACAAAAACAACCGGCTTACCCGGCTGTTTCTGTCACATATAAAGCTCCCAACCGGAATTTTCCGTGTTGGCTCGCACGAGCATTTTTGTTTTACGAGAACTGTCGTTATTTATCGACTAGCGACAGTGTAGCAAAGTGTACTCTGTAGCACAAGGGTTTTTACCCCGTAGGCTAAATGTCGAGA
>JAGQNT010000178.1 GCA_020427965.1 Candidatus Saccharimonadota bacterium
CATTTAGCTTTACAGATGCTGCCGACGAACCTCTTACTACGCTGACGCCTTCAGATATTATTCAAATTTCGGGTTTAGTAACGGGAGCGGACATATCCATTTCTGGAGATGGTACCCCTCAATACCGCGTGTGTACAGATGGTTCATCGAGCACGAATTGCGATGGCAGTGAAGTGCAAACTTGGACGGCAACCACTGGCATAGCTCTTGTGCAAAACAACCACTATGTGCAGGTGCGACTCACATCAAATGCTGCCAACTCAACTATGAACTCAGCCACGCTCAATATTGGTGGAGTCACCGACCAGTGGGATGTCACCACAATCAACGACATCACTCCCAATGCTTTTAACTTCACTGATAAAAGTGGAGTTACCGCTTCGACTTTAATTGTCTCTGACATTGTACAAATATTTGGCATCGATACAGGTGTCGATATTTCTGTTTCCGGCGATGGCTCACCTGAGTACCGCATCTGTTCGGATGGTTCTTCTCCGGCCAATTGCGATGGTTCGGAAACTCAAACTTGGACCAGCTTACCTCTAATCGGTGTTGTTAATAACAACGAGTATGTGCAGTTGCGTTTAACAGCTAATGCTTCCGCCGGTGCCACCAACAATGCTACTCTCACCGTCGGTGGCACCAACGACACTTGGGCGGTCACCACCTACACCCCCAATGACAACACACCGGATGCTTTTGATTTTATCGATATGAATGACATCGCCCTGTCTACGCAAACAGCTTCAGATATTGTTCAAATTACTGGCATCGATGTCGCTGTAGATTTGTCGATTAGCGGTGGTGGCTCGCCTGAGTTTCGCGTCTGTACAGACGGCTCATCGGAAGCCAATTGCGATGGCTCAGAAACCCAAACTTGGACCGCAGGCCCCGTGGTGGGTGCCGTCGTGAACAACGATTATGTGCAGGTGCGACTCACTTCTTCGGTTTCGAACTCCACCACTTTACAAACCACCCTCAACGTGGGCACAGAATCTGCCAATTGGGATGTTACTACTGAAAATGACACTTA
>JAGQNT010000179.1 GCA_020427965.1 Candidatus Saccharimonadota bacterium
CAGAGGGGTTGAAGTCCACCCATGTGTGTAAGCTGGTTCTGTCGTACAGGGCTATGAAGATAGCCTCCTTTAGTCCATTGACCTCGTTGGCGAAAAGGTAGTCGCGCTTTCCGTTCTTTGCGTCCTGCTCATCGGCATAACTGTTAAATTCTATTTGACTGCCGTTTTGAAATGTCAGTATTCTTTCGCTGATGTTGTAGCCCTTGACGTGCCTGTATATTTCGGGCGCGGCAGATAAAATGCGCCACATATCGCGTATTGCGCCCCGCTTGAGGTTTGGTATGTCCTGACCTACCACGGTGGTCAGTCGCCCCTTCTCCCGTATCATTATCATACAGAGAGCAAGAAGTATCCCGTATGTTTTGCCTGACGATGTGCCGCCCTTGTTAATTGTCAGCTTGCAGCCTTCGGGCGGTGTGTAGTTGAGGTGGAAGAGGTGTGAGGCTTCAATCGCCATCGGTTGAGGTGCTTACTTTTGGCTTTTCGCCTACAACCTGTATGGAGATTTCTGCGTCCGGAAATTTGTTGTCCTGTATTATCTGTTGTACCGCCTTCCCGTGCGCCCTGTCGAGTATTGCCGAAAGCACCTCCCATCCTTTGGCTGATAACATTGCCTTGCCAACTATGCGGATGCTCATTGGTGCCTCTTTGTCGTTTGTCATTTCGACAAGTATTTCCTGTGGCACGTTCATCAATATTTCAAACGCCTCGCATACGGTGGTAGCCGTTGCCCTTTCGTAGCCTTTTGCCCGTAGCTCCTTGACGATGGATGATAGTAGCTTCGGCGGTCGGCCATTGGGGTTCATCGTCTCGCCCTTGTCGGGGCGTGTCAGCGTTCCACCATTGCGTGCTGGTACTTGTTTAGCCATACGATGTTATAACGATGTATAGTGCAAAGGTAAGCAGTCCACCTCTAACTATGCAACAGGGCTACTTGCGCCAAAACTCAAACCATCGTTACTGTTTTGCTTTACACATAGTCGTGATGGTCGTGTTGCCATCTACCCGCTGTTGGCCGTGAAGTTGGTTTGCCTTCGCATCGCCGCAGACTTCTGTAATAGCTCCTGTAGATGAGGTTTCCACTCCGGTTGTCGGGTCAACTGTCTTTAAATTCTCCG
>JAGQNT010000180.1 GCA_020427965.1 Candidatus Saccharimonadota bacterium
CGTTACGCTGACGTCTTTGGGCGGGATATATTCGGGTACAACTGTGCCGATCTCCTTTTTACGAGACACTACCGATGACCATTTGAGTGGCACCCAGAATATTGCCGCGAAACCAACCACGACCAGCGAGGACCAGACGTACTTGAAGATATTGATGAACTTATCCCAAGTCGTCTTCTGGTAGGGCGTAAAGGTATTGGGTCTAAAACCGATCGCGGTGGTTACGTTTTCGCCAGCAGCCAAGTTGTCAGCTGACACCGTAAACACCGAGCCATCTTGCGTTATCTGGCAGGGCTGGTTTGATCCGGAAAAACCGACGTAGCATGACGTATTACCGTTTAAGGCTGCCTGCAACCCGTCGCTAATGCGCGTCACCACACTCAAATGCGTGATCGGGATACGCCACTCGGTGCCATTAGTATCCCAATAGAATTCATCGTCATTGGTATTCGTAAAATAGTTGGTTACATCGTGCTGTGTGTAGGTGATGACATACGTTTGTTCGCCATGAACATAGGTAGCAGCATCGCCGATCCGAATCACTGCATTATCGTTACTGGTGTAGGTTGTGTAATTCCAGCTGCTACCGTCGGCGTGCTGTACTGAGTCGATAGCAAGGTTGGTAGTATGTCCGTTATAGCTCAGGGGAACAGCACGCTCGATACCATGATTTTGGTCAAAGTCTGGGAACTCAGCCGTGATTGTTTCGACTGTTTTAAGAACCGAGCGCCCCTCCGCATCCCTGCTGAGCAGGTAATCAATGGTGTAGTTTGAGATCGTAAAGTCGTCGACACTTGCATAGGTTGGTACGACAAAAAATACCGGTGCTAGCAAGGCGACGAGCAAGAGTGCTAGTCGCAATTTCATGCCTAGACCCGCTCCGCACCCAGTTTGTCTTTGGCGGCGGTTGCGGCCGCATCAAGCATGGTAGCCACCTCTGCATCAGTTAGCGTCCTGTCGTAATTTGCCAGTGCGAAACGTAGCGTAATATTACGATGTTCAGCGTCACCCTCTGCTTGATACAGACCGAGTGGGCCCAGTGTTGGCAGGCTATGTTCGGGTTGCACCTTGCCTAGCTCGTCCCAAACAAGCTTTCGAAGGGTAGCATAGCTGACCGCAGAGGGCGTTCGCAGGGTCAGGTCTTGCACTACTTCAGGGAAGCGTGGAAGCGATACATATGCATGAGACTTGCCGGCAATAGCGTCCAGATGGACCTCAAAACCTGCAGTGTAACGTGGTAATTTCAAGGCGCGGCGAACACTCGATGTAAACTCACCCACCACACCCCATATCATCTTATCTTTGATAATCAGGGCCGAGCGTTTTGGCTCATACGGCGCCGTCAGCTGCCGACCCCACTCATCGGTTGCAAAATCAAAGTCCTGCATAGGAACAAGGTCACCAACCGCACCGCCCAAAACTTGTTGTAAGTATTTGCGGGCTTGATAATACGCTGCTCCGTCTGGCGCGTGCTTGTCGTCTTGTGCAATGATGAAAGCCAAGTGCTCATCCTCGTTCGGAATGGTCGGCTCAACTTGATCCCATTCATCGCGAAAGTGCGTTCTGCCCATTTCGAACAACGCAAACTGACCATAGCCAGCCTTTATATTTATATGGACCTTGTCCAACAGACTTGGGGTCAAACTGAGGCGGTAGTACTGCAAATCTGGGCTCAAGGCATTGCTCAGCTTGAAAGCATGCATCATATCCTGGCCAACCTTAGCAAATAGGTCGCCGTGTACGAATGAATACGTGAGCACTTCGTTGGCCCCCGCCCTGGAAAGCTCTGCTCGCAGCACGGCTTTTTGCGTCAGTGTGGTGTCTTTCTGGACGGGCGCAACACTACGCCTCGGTAACTCTAATGGCAGCTTATCAAAGCCGTAGAGACGGCCAACTTCCTCAACCACGTCTTCGCGTGTCTCAATGTCGGTGCGCCAAAACGGAGCTGTTACGCTCAGCTTATTGCCCTCGATCGCAACCTGAAACTCGACATGTTCTAGGATAACTTTGATATCTTCGGGTGAAAGACTAAAGCCAAGCCGCGCGTTGATAAAGTCCGCGGTTACTGGCAC
>JAGQNT010000181.1 GCA_020427965.1 Candidatus Saccharimonadota bacterium
AATTTCATAAATGATGGGACATGCCACATCAACAATACTGATGCCGCTGGAGGAACTTTTGTTCACACCATTGATTTCAAGAGGAACTTCTTGAACAATGGGACTTTTAGTGGAGCACTTGACTTCCAGTCTGGAAATCTTACAGCAGTAGCGGTCAACGTGTCCTTTACCTCATCAACTCAGTCACAGTCAATTAGTGTGACCGGCGGTTCAGTTGCAATGCAGAATATGTCTATTAACAACAGCTTTGGAACTGTGACTACTGGTTCAACGGGTTTCACGGTCAACGGTAACTGGACGGTCGCGAGCAATTTGACATTAGGGTCTGGAGCAATAACCCTCAGTGGCACACTAACGAAAACTGGAGGAACGCTGGACGCAACAACAAACTCGTCGACCCTTATTATATCTGGAACTGGGTCGAAGAGCTTTACGATAAATGCAAGCCAAACCATGAACAATATCACGCTAAACAAGAGTTCGGGCAGTTGGACCGTCAACGGCGGTGCATTTTCTTTGAGCATAAACGGTACTTTTACGCGAACCGCTGGCCCATTAGCTGTCAATGGGGGCGCCAGTTTTAGATACACCAGTTCTGGAAGCCTCACCTACAATGGAAGCTCGCTAACCTCCGGGATTGAGTGGCCAACATCCGTTTCTGATGCCCCTAAAGTAGTCAAATTTGCACCAAGTTCGTCGGCAACCTACACACTTAATACGAGCTCACTCCCTGTTCTCACTGGGGGCGCTGTCATCGTCGACGGATCTACTGCTAATCCAACTGTGAGTGGAAGCGGCAGCATTGCCTATGGAAGTGGTGCCGGACTAGTCTACACGGGCAATACTGCACATACAGTAGGATTGGAGTGGACTGCAAGCCAATCAATAGATTCCGTGCTTGTGAACAATTCCGCGGGCATCACGATCGCGTCAGGTAGCCGCTATGTCAACAAGGTACTAACCCTCACAGCCGGCGAGTTGAAGCAGCCTACAGCGGGCGACTCCCTGTACCTTGGTGGCAGTCTGGT
>JAGQNT010000017.1 GCA_020427965.1 Candidatus Saccharimonadota bacterium
ATAAATGCTGTTGTGGTAATTCTTTTTCTCATTCATCTTCAATTATTTGCAAAAAAAAAGGAGCGGCCCCCGAATCGGGAGCCGCTCCAGTGGTAGATTTGTCAGATCCTGGGATCTGACAAATCTATCCGTCCGTGCTTATTCAACAACCATAGATTTGGTTGCAGTGAAGTCATCGGTAGTCAGTGTGTAGAACAATACACCTGCGGGCAGGTCTTTGCGATCCAGGGTCAGGGTGTTTTTACCCTGAGCACCGCTGGTGCGCAGTACTTGCAGCAGTTTGCCGGCAGCGTCGCTGATCGTGAAGGTCACGTTAGCAGCTTCTGGCAAGTTGTAGTTGATCACGGTCTGAGTCCGGAATGGGTTCGGGCTGTTCTGACCGAGCTCGAAGCCCGCAGATACTACCTCACCGTTACCGAAGTTGATCGCCAGATCCATTACCTCATCGTTGGTATTGTATGCCTCAGCTTTGGTTACCCGGCTGCTGATGCCCAATACTTTGCTCAATTCCGTAGTGGCTCTTGCGCGAACTACCAATGTGAACAGTACATCGTTGTCTCCTGCTTTACCGTCCCAGCTGGTGGTGATCATACCGGCATCCAGCAGGTGCATACCGAAGTTGGCAGCAGTAGCTACACCGTACTCGATGTCCAGGAGTTCCACTTTGCTGTTGTCCAGCGTCAGTGTGCCCTGGAAGCCCTGCAGTTTGCTCAGTTGAGCTGAAGTAACTGCTACGCGGTATTCGTTGCCGGCTTTCATGCTTACCTCTGCTACGTTCAGGGCGAATACGCCTTGTGCGTTACGAGTCTCGGCAGTCAGCGCATTGGCTTTGGCATCCAGGCTCAGGTCACCCGTCTTGATCGCTACGAAGTCGGCATTGGCCAGTGCTCCCTGCAGATCGTTGATGTTGATCACTTCAGCGAAGTCATCTGCCCAGGGATTGGTCGGTACACTGAATTGGTGAGCTGCATCTACAAAGCGCCAGCTCGTGTTGCTTGCAAACTTGGTGTCGATGTTCAGGATCAGTCTGCGCAGTGCGATCGCATCTTGTGCCGTTACACGTTTGTCACCGTTTACATCCGCTGCGATGATCTTGTAGGCGCTGTTCAGCGGCTGCAGACCCAGGATGTGCTTGCTCATCAACACCAGGTCGAAGGTAGACACGCCATTCAGCGGATTGCTGTCCAACAGCGGTGTGATCGTGTAGTCAAAGCCTTCCGTCAGGTTCGAGAAGATGAAGTGACCGTCGTTGGTCGTTGCCATGTTGGCGATAGAGTTACCGCTCAGGCCAACCTGTACGCCGGCTACAGTGGTCAGTTCTTCGGTAGCAATTACACCGGCAATAGAGCCGGAGCCGCTATCAGAGCACTGTACCATGTTGTCTTGAACCAGTACGTAAGTCTCGCAGAAGTCGCCGTTGCCGGCGCCGTCCCAGGCCCAGATCTCTACCAGCAAGGAGGCATCGTCGTCACAGGTCAGCGTGATGCCGGTTTGATCAGCATCTACTTCTTCTCCTACCCGGTTGATCGAGTATTTCACCTCGCCGGTGCAATCGTAGCTCGGGCTGGCGATGAAATCACTGGCCCAGATCGCCATAGCGCCTTTGTCTTCGTCTCCGTCTCCGTCAGCGTCTGCTGCAGGGATTACCGGCATCAGTTCGATGGCCAGACCATTGATACATACCGGCGTCGGTGCTTTGCAGTCCACCACCTCGAATGGGATCTTCTTACCGGCCTGGTTGCCACAACCATCTTCTACACTTACACCCAGGTAGTGAGCGCCCAGCGGGAAGGTTGCCGTTACATTGTAGTTCGGATATGTACCCGTGTAGGTCAGTCCTTCGTAAGTATCCAGTACGCCGTCCTGATCCAGGTCTACATACAGCGTGATCGTCAGATCGTCAGGTGTACAGTTCTCATCAACCGTGAAGTCGATGCTTACTTGTGCAGGACAGTCATTGTCAAAGTCTGAAGAGTAAGAGCAGAACGGCTCCAGTTCGTTCCAGGTGATGATCGGGTCGATGTTGTCGTATACCTTGATCACCTGAGTGTACTGCCAGTAGCCTACAGAAGCCATATCATCACAGTGGTCACCGTAGTAGCCTTTAGGATAGTTATCCGTGTCTTTCTTCGGATCTTCGTTCTCCGTGATGGGCACTACTTCTTTCCAGAAACCGAATGGGTTGGTCTCGTATTCGCAGTTGTAACCTTTCGTGCCGGCTTTCGGCAGCAGGTTGAACGGATCGCTGTCCCGGTCATACCATACGTGGCTGTAGAACGGCGCCTGATAGCCACCATAGTAGTCATAGCAGGGATCTGGTTTGTCTCTGGTCTTAACAATTACCCAGATGTCTTCGTCACCAGGTTTGCCGTCGCAGTCTTCGTCACGGCTTACTACCACCGGATCGGAGATACCGTCGTATTCACACCAGTTGATCACTGAGTAGGTACGGAAGATCTTGTAGCACTCATCGCCACTGGCAGAGAAGAAATCATCCTTCACGCTGATGGCCAGCAGGTCACAAGCCAGTTCTTCTACTTCTACTGTATCAGGCATCGGATCGCCACATACTGCAGCAGCGTCTTTCGGGAACTTGATCTTGTAGTAGTGCTTCTCTTTGATCGTCACTACCTGCTCGCACTTGTTCGTGCTGGTCTGACCTTTGGCGTCAGATACGGCAAAGCGACGTACAAAAGTGCCATAGCCACAGTCATTCAGATCGTCTGTCAGCGGAGACAGTTCTTCGATCGTGTAGCCCGGGCAGTTGTCCGTACCGGTGGCTTCTCCGAACAGTTCGCTCATTTGATCAGAATCCGTCGGGTCGAAGTCGTACGGCAGTTTGTCGCAGTCGATGTACTTCGGCAGCGGCGGTACACAGTACGCAGGAAGTTTGTCTTCGATCAACAGATCCATCCAGCAGACGTTGAAGTTGTCTTTTACGTCTTTTACGTCGTATTCGCAGCCGGCTTCAGCAATGTCTCCCGGTTTGCCGTTCCCGTTCCGGTCGTCCCATACCCGAAGTTCGATCCGTACATTCTCGTTCATATCGCAGCACGTGAAGTCTACGTAGTCCAACCACGGGGTGTACCAGTATTTCTCTCCGTTGCCGTCTCCTTCAGGATCGCCGAATTGTACGCTCAGGTTTACTTCGTCTTCGATCACTTCACCGTCGCCGTCGTAGTCAAAGAAGTCCAGGCACTCATAGTCAGGGCCCAGCAGTACCCGGCGGCGTACTTCGATCCGGATCGGACCGCAGTTGTCGGAGCTGCCTTCGTCGATATCTTTAGCGAATACGCGAGCCAGTCCCTGGCCACCGATAGATACGTTCAGATCGTCGTCGCATACTGCGATCGGCTCAACCTGATCTTCTACCTTGAAGGGGCAGTATTCTACTGTTTTGTTCCCACATGCGTCCGTAACCGTGTACTTGATGTAGTGGCAACCCAGCGGAATGCCGCTTACGTAGCGAGGTTTGCCCGGCAGGATCGTAGCTACTACAGCACCGCTGGTAGTGTAAGCCACGATCTCGGTCAGTACTTCGAAGCTCGAGCAGTTGTCTTTTACTTTAGGCATCGGCACCTGGAAGGCAGCCGTGCAATCGTAAGGACCAGTGGAGTACGTACGAAGGTCTGCGTGACCGTCGTTGTCATAATCCACATCTTCGCAGGTCACTTTAGGACCTTTCTTGTCTTCTACTTTGATGATCTGCTTGCACTCGTATACTTCTTTGGAGCACCAGTCCAGGATCTCCCAGGTACGAACGATCTTGTACGTGCCTTCGCATACTGTGATACGTGCACCGTCGGTGTAGGAAGCACCCAGGTTGCAGTATTTAGGGTTCAGGTACGCTTTGTGCTCATACTCCCACCACTTGTCTTCGCCTTTAACGTAGTCTACGTCAAATGCTTTGTACAACCAGGGGTAACCGGTCACATCAGGGTGCGGGTTGCCGTTGGCGTCCAGTTTGAAGTCTTTGTCACAGGCCAGTTCCACGTCTTTCGGACAGTAGACATCTTCCAGCGTCGGCTTGGTGATGATGATGTCCTGATAGCAGTAAGCTGCTTCTGAGGGGTCGCCGCAGGAATCCACAGCTTTGAAAGTACGGGTGATGGTCACATCGTCACAATCCGGGTTGTAGCCGTAGCTGACCACGTCGGAGACCGTAACGTGGATGTCGCCGCAGTTGTCGGTGAAGGTAGCATAGCCCGTTACATGTTCGAACATCCACCTGGCATGTTTGGTCGAAACGCTCGACCAGTCGATCACGCCACCGCTGTTCATGGTGTAGGTAACAGGAGATCCCAGCAATAGCCATTCGATGTCGTCACAGATGAAATCCTGGTAGCCGTAGTTGTAGGTGCTCCAGCCACTGACCTCCTCCGGGCAGTAATCGAGAAGGGGGGGCTGCTTGTCTTCGGCAGTAATGTAGCTCCAGCAGGTGTTGTTGGGATCACAAGCGTCCGTCAAGGTATACTTATAGGTTCCGCAAACATTTACAATGCCTTTATACAGGCCGTCCAGTTCTTCCTCAACACCGTCCTGTATTTCTACAAGTACCTCTGTACAGGGTTCATAGATCTTGCTGACATCCAAAGTAGCGGCACAGCTTTCCTGGAGGCTGACATTCAGGGGTGCACAAACCAGGTTTACGGGTTCGTACAGCACCGGTATCTCATAG
>JAGQNT010000182.1 GCA_020427965.1 Candidatus Saccharimonadota bacterium
AAGGAAGAAGGCGGACGCCACACACCATTCAGCAAGGGTTACAAACCACAGTTCTACTTCCGTACAACTGACGTTACTGGTGAAGTTGAACTTCCAGCTGACAAAGAAATGGTCATGCCTGGTGACACTCTTACCTTCAACGTGAAGCTTCTTGCCCCAATCGCTATGGAGCAAGGTCTCAACTTCGCTATCCGTGAAGGTGGCCGCACCGTTGGTGCAGGTGTCGTTACCAAGATTACTAAGTAATCAGGTACTCACTAAGAAAAGAGCTGCAGCGATGCAGCTCTTTTTGGTTATAGACGAACATATTGTCGTCGCTTTCGTCTGCGAATAACACTCAGCTCGATACGCGTACCTGCTCCGCGGTGTTTATTGCGCCGGAGTTTGACGAATGTCACATCGACGATGTATCTGTCGCCATGCGATGCATCGACATGGCGAACAAGAGCTTTTTCTTCAGATGGAGTGAGGATGACGGGTGTCTCCTGTGTAATCAGATACTGTGATTTGCCGGTCATTTGTTCGCAGTCATCCAGATGTTTGCGAAGTTCTTTGCGAATCTTTTCCAGCTTTTTCGAGCGCTCTTCGGCGCTGTCGGAGTGCATTCTACCAGTCCTTTCATAGACGAATCTAAGGTACTTCCACCTTGCATTTATAGTGCCACAAGGCAGTTCCTGAAAGTGTGAGAATTCTCGCCGAATCGAAATGAAAACCCGCCAGACCGTATAGGACTGGCGGGTAAGTGGTCACCCCTTAAATACCGGGAATGTCCATGGGCGGGGTTGAAAGAAGAACGCTTGGTATTCTGCCAGATACAGCACGTAGTGATTTGGCGTCAAGCTCGATGCAATACTGGCGGCCAGTTCGTAGTACGGGGCATGCATGCCTGGGCCACCGACGGAGTTCGGCACGTTTACCTGGGGTAAATAGCCGTCGTGTTTTTCTACTTTTGCATTACTGACGAGCCATTTTGCCAGTTCCAGTTGTTCATTGGAAAAGTGTGAACTCATGATTCTCCCTTGGAAAGGTACGATTAATATATATTATACTCTATTTTTATGATTTTGTCCATTTTTGCCAATTGAAAACCCGCCAAACCATGGAGGCCGGGCGGGCTTCAACATGGCTGGCGGGTTAGTTCTTCACTGTTTCTAGATACCACCTATCGAGAATAGCCTCTATCATAGACCGCTCGATTCGGTGACATACGTCATCGTTCAGTGGGATGATCGAGCTGTAGATGTGATCTACGAGGGCTTGTATTGTGACCAGCCGTGCATAGGTTTCACGGTCAGTATTCATACAGAATATACTGTCGCAGTCTACCATAATCTCGATA
>JAGQNT010000183.1 GCA_020427965.1 Candidatus Saccharimonadota bacterium
ATCTGGGATTGAGGATCACCCCACCAGAACGTCGCAGTGAGCCGGTCATCCGCTGTCTGGGACGGAGCAAGCGACCATAGATAAGCGGCAGTTCCCCCTTGCTGTACGATGTCTGCGCTTGCGGCAGCACCATTGGTCATTTGCAGGATTCGTGTTATTGCGTCCGTGTCTAAGCCCCCGCTCATTTCAAATGTGCCGGAGCGCCGAACTAGCGCAGATCGGGTTTGCTTTGCGAAAACCCCGCGAGATTCGGGTGCGTAGTCATCATCGACCGGACGTATGATACCACTACCCTCTAAGTAGTCAGTGGGACGAACGGCCGTTCCTTTTGCAGCAGCAGCCTCTAGCCCAAGTAAGACGTGTTCAAGTTGCAATTTCATAGTTTATTACTCCTGACCGCTTTTGGTTTCAACGGCCGTATCGGGTTTGCGAGTTTTCTTTTTTGACTGAGCCAAAGTGTAAAGCTCGGGCTTCCCGCTTATAGCGATTTTTTGACTAGCCGTAAGCTTGTCAAATTCCTCTTTCGTTATGTCTTTTGCAGGAATTCCTGGGATATAACCAGAACCTGCGTAGGTGTACAATATTGTCATAATTCTTAACCCTCATATTTGATAAGCGGCTTTCGTGTCAAGGAAAAGTGCTAGTCTGTCTTCGAGCTTTTCGCCCTGCTCATTGATTCTTTCGTAAGCTATAAACCATCTTCCCGCGTGCATCCACGCTTGGCGACCGCCCACTGCATCACCAACGACATAGACCGTATAGGGTGTCAGGTTAAAGAAAACATAGACGCTGGGCTTAACTCGTCTAAATTTCCAGCCCGTCGCCAGTCTAAATGTGCGTACATATTTAGACCTCGGAGGAGGGGCTGGGTACTTGTCTTGCCCGTATAACTGGGTGAGCAAAACCGTTCTAGCCCACTGATTGACCTCTCTGTCAGTAAATTTAGAAAAATCCCCCAATTGCCGATGGAAGAAATCTATTACTTTCTGGGTTCCGTCTACCCGCCAGACTATCATATGAAGCCAGTTAAGAGGCGGTCGAGTAAACGATCTCTTGCGCCGTTATCCTGATATGAGCGGAACGATACAAGACATCAGCAATCGGGTAGTATCCCGCTGTGCCGCCGTCGTAAAATAAGGCCATGCTTTTTGAGAGGGTTCCCAAAAAACGGTTTGCCCTAACGAGCATTGGGACTTCGTACAAAACCCGAACAACCTCCTGTTCCGTTACGGCCGTATCGTTGTTCGCGAATAAGAATACATGAATAAAGCTCCAGCGCCACAAGTTTTGTGCCGTCGCCAAAGCATTCCGTTCTTCGTGTGCGTCTATCAGCGTGAACATAGACAACGCTGTTTGCACGCTATCAGGCTCTCCAAACCGCATAGTCCGGCTAGAAATACCAGTGACCGACGCAATAATCTGGGTATGGATTGCGTCGGCTATTGCTACGGCCGTTGTTGGAATCGGGAAATCAGCCATTAGACAACAAAGCCCTCGTAGTCATTTTTTAGGTTTAACAGCACGGTCTTTTGGAAATCGGTGAACGCTTTTTCGTACCCGACTGCACCACCCTGAGGAGACTTGACGACATCGGAAAACTTTCCCGCCTGTCGTCCCTGCCAAATATTGACGACTGTCTGCATGACAACTTCAAGCAGATCGTCGGGAGCATCGCCATAACCCCACTTTGCTGTGACATAGTAGTTAACGGGTTTCCAGCACCAGGGTGTTCCTGTGTCCGTTAAGGGGATTAAACGGCCGTTGTCCTCTTGCCACTGGTCTG
>JAGQNT010000184.1 GCA_020427965.1 Candidatus Saccharimonadota bacterium
ACTTAAGCAGCGAATACTTTCCCACGGATCCTCAAAGACTGCTGCGGAGCAATGTGTAACGGATGTGAGAGCACTCTACCAACGTTGGGAGGAGGAATTAGATACTGCAAATCCAGTTACATACGCTGACCTGATCTGGTTGTTACACTACTCAAATCTGACCGCTGAAGCTGATAAATATGCCGGCTGGCTGCGGAAACTACAAAGACCGAATGGTACATTTAAGAATGTCCAATACGATATTTCGTATACTCGTGGGGTTGGTAAGATAGCTGAGGCGACTGCTGCGGTCGAGGCTACCCACGACATAGCTCAAAAAGCCTTTCTCTTTATTCGCCAGATGCAGTACAACGATGCGACCCTCTATCACATCCCCAACGCACTACATCACAAGTTCAGACATGGCTTCAGGCACGATGTATGGAATCGTGATCTGTGGCTGGATGGTTCGGCTCATGTGCTGCTGGCGGAACTGCGCCTGCTGCATTTCTCATCATATAAAGCTCATTTGCAAAGGTGCTTATCAAAATATTCTGCGGCGTTAAAAGAATTGGGTTAGTCACCCGTTCTGGGAATATCCCCAGCACCTGGTTCTGGCCGGTAGCGCGATCGAGAAAATAAACCCGACCATTGTTGTCCCCCACGATCACCGAACTCTGATCAAGCGCTGGCGCACTATACATACGACCGTTAGCCTCAAAGGTCCAGTTCATCTGGTGCTTAACATAGTCGTAACAGTACACGACTCTACCCAAGGTTGCACCGTAGAAACATGTCCCTCCGATCGTGGGCACCGACGCGTGAAACTCTGGCAAGGTGAATGAGTCGAGGGTTTTTCCGCTCTCTATGTGGTAGACCATTGTCTGCCCCTCGGTATTGGTGACTACCACGTCACCAAAGGCATTGGTGCCGACTCCGGCCAGATTCCTCCCCTGCCCGACCCGACTCCAGCGCAAGGTTCCCTTATCAGAAACGCAGTACACCCCATTATGCGTGTCAGCCACTACGATGAGTTTTCGCTTTTCGTCGCTATGCATTGCGCCTGTGACAGCTTGTCTGGTTTCGA
>JAGQNT010000185.1 GCA_020427965.1 Candidatus Saccharimonadota bacterium
ACTGGGATTAACACCTGTAAAAACATTTACGTTGTTGTCGTCGGGGTTAGCTTCAACAACAAGTTCGCCTTTGATGATCACACTACTGTAATCATTTGCGGAAGTAATAGTGATTGTGTACGGATATTGCCCTTCGTCCAAATCCGTATCGCTCGCTTGTAAATCAAACCGAATCAACCCATTCGGGTCATCTACGTGTACCGCCGTCTTAGTCAAAACAACCGCGTTACCAAGATGCTTTTGCTCCCGAGCAACAAGTTTGATTACACAATCTGTGAGATCAAGCTGAGTTTGCTCTTCATCCCTCGCCACAAAACGCATGCCTAATGCGTACGACTTGGACTGCTCCAATCGCATGATTGTGAACTTGTTAGGGCTGTTACCCAAACTCATAATTAACTCCTTGACTTTATTATGGGGATCGCATTATTCATACGATCCCCATAATAAAAGTTCTTACTCTTCCTCGGGAGGTTCTTCCTCAGATGGCGGACCACCTTCTCCGCGAGGTGGGCCTCCGGCTCCGGGGGGTGGGCCTCCTCTCTCTTGAGGCGGGCCTCCCTCACCAGCGAGCGGCTTGCCTTCTCCTCCACCTTGCTTCGAGAGCGCTTCCTTCAGCGCGTCTGAACCGACGCCTGCAAGCTCTCGAATCTGGTCGAACAGCTCAATCAGCTTTTCCATAATCGATTCTCCAATCGTTTTGAATTGTTCGCGAGGCGGCCACGGTATACAGGTCGAAGGGGTTGCCCGTGACCGCCCCGCAAATCTTACGGCGCGTCGTGCTTGTGCGCCACATCGCCCGTGTCTTGGACAGTCAAACTTGCGTCCAAGTTACTCGTAGTGTTGTACGGGCTATGGAACCACTCAGGCGTTGACGTAAGAGTGGTGTGACCGGACAACGGGTAAGTAACAGGCGAGACGCTCTGCTGTGCCCTAGCTGCCGCGACCTTAGCTGCAACATTGGTGAAGCTGGTATTAACAATCGCCAGCTTATTAACCGTATCTGGCAAGAACACCGGGACCACCCCTTCTGACAACTGATCAATTACCCAGCAGTCATACGAGAAGTCCTGTACATATTCCTTGCCCTTGAAACGGGTGCCGCCGTCTTCTTCGCGCCGCTCGCTGAAATGCTCATACGTTTGAATAGCATTCTTATAAGCTGCAAGAGCTACAACTTGACGCAAGGTGCGATCAGCAGTGGCAGTGCTCGCAACCGGATCGACCACAAGGTTGCTATCCGTGAATACCTTCGGCAGGAACTCAGGGTGAATCTTCACAAGCTTCCAAGACCCCTTGAGAGTTCCAAGGTATCCATTAGCCTGTGCGCCTGAGATGTCGCCGTCACGAATCAACTTAAATGCCGACTCGGTCCCCGCGCCCTTATCAATTAGGGCGTTGATAAACACCAGCTCAAGAGCTGAAGTAATCAACAGGAACCGCTCATTGTTGCCGAAGTTGGAATCGAACCAGTTATCACTGAACGTGAGCGTCAGTGTGTCCAACGTCGAAAGCGGGTTAGCGTCATCAAGGAAAATACCCTTGATCGTCGCAAACCCAGGCTGAATCTGGTTGTCATAATCCTCACCAGGCTCAGCAATCCAACGATAGTCTGCCGCATTACCAGTACAAGCAATCTTGTTTGCATTAGCTGTTGCAGGGCCAGGCGTGTCAGTTCCTTGAATACGCGGAACCATCTTGCCTGTCATATGACCCTGGACTGCGGCAAGCAAACAATACTTGTCGTGGTCACGAAGGACCGTAGTCTGCATCTTACGGCCCGTGTACTCCTGAACAATGTTCTTGATCGGGGTGTACTGGAGCTGCTCATCGAAAACAGTGAACCCAAACGCACGATGTCGTGACATCGAATAGGTTCGCCATTCGATAGGCGGAATACCATTCTTCCATTCATCGGTAAACTCCGAGCCGGCATAATGCCCAGGTCCGATTCGAGCGATATCAGCATCTACGATGTAATCATCAACACGGATATCCGGCACACGAATAG
>JAGQNT010000186.1 GCA_020427965.1 Candidatus Saccharimonadota bacterium
AGCGGGAGAAGCCATGAAGCCCAAGCTGTTCCATCGAACCGTCGCCACGCCCCTGACGTGCTGCCACTGCCGGAAGGCCAAGACCTATCGGCGCGTGTACGTCCAGGACGGCAAGGTCGAGACGAGCACGCCCATCTGCGACACCTGTCGCCGCGACCACGTCCTCGTGGCGGACGCTGGGGCCAAGCTCCGGCTGATCCCCAAGGAGAACGCGATCATCGCCCAGATGGAGCTGTTCAACCCTACGCCGGCGACCGCGTGATGGCGCGCAACGGCGGATCGTTCAAGCGCAACCCGAGTCCGATATCCACCACGCCCGAGGGCTACGTGGAGTCGAAGAAGCCCAAGCTCTGCACCAAGTGCACGAAGCGCGAGGGCTGTGTGGATCGCAAGATCTACGAGCGGGACTTCTGCAACGACTTCAACGGGAGGTGATCCATCTCGGTGCCACCAGACACCGTTACGACCTGTGTACCGTCGTATGACAGGGATACAGGACGATCTGGTCCACTCAAGGGGGAAAACCAGCAGGTGAGTACCCCAGTAAATTTCTACACCTATAAACCCTAGGCGAATAAACAAAAACAAACACCCGGGTCGAGACGGGTGTTTTGGCTGCGCTAACAGCTAATTATATTATAGCACAATATGCATAACCGTAATTTGGGAATAGCCCTCCTTATAATCACCTCGCTATCATTATGTCTTGTAAGCATTGGATCAGCTAGTGCTGTTGGAGCTTGGATGGTAATTACTGGCGTTGCTGTTCTTTTTGTAGCTCTCGACGAATAACAGGGATGAGTGCTCGGCCAAATGTTTCAAGAACCTCTGGTTTCAACAACTCGCTTACAAGCTGGCTAGTAGCACCAACCGCTGATCGAGTTGCCGACCCAGCTACCTGCTCGGCGACAACCGGTCCAATTCCAGCTCCTGCGGCCGCACCGACAACACCGCCAGCCGACGTGCCAATACCGGAACCGACAGCAATAGATACCAATTTACCGAGGAAGCCTACCTGTTTTCGCGAACGAGCTATATCAAGTAGGCGCCGCGCTTGGATAGCTTTTCCGTACTCCTCGTTGAACTCAAGGTAGCTCTTACCGTTGATTGTTGCGCCTTCTGGAATAGCATCAACAATATTCTGGCGTACTACATCTGCAATCTCGTGCTCTACGGCATCATTCACCTTGTCCCCAGCCGCATTGTACGCACTGTTGTACGTTGAACGCTTAAACTCGTTGAGGCCAGTGAGCTTCGCCTCATCCTGATAATTCTTCTTTAGTGTCGTGATCGCATTATCAATCTGGCGGTCAATGGCAATGCTATCTCGATGATTTACATACTGTGCCTTCAGACCTTCAAGATCATCTACGAGCTTTTGACGCGGAACAAATGTACCCAGGTCATCTTGCTCCTTTAAGAACCCTTGTAACTGATCCTCAAACCCATTATATATCTTGGACACTTTATTGAACCTTGCTTCTGGTGTACCAACAATTTTCTTTTCACTAAGATAATCGGTTACGTCGTCGAGCTTCTTACCGAGGTTACGCTTTTGCGCTGGCGTTAGGCGTAGGTTTA
>JAGQNT010000187.1 GCA_020427965.1 Candidatus Saccharimonadota bacterium
AGTCTCTGAGCCACGTCGATGCACAACGATGTCTGGCCTCTCTTTTGAAGTTCCACGAACCCTCTTTGGGCTTCGTGAAGAGTATGTACCATCGGCATCAGCCATCCTGTTATATTCACAGTCAACGCTGTACTCAGGAAAGTACTTTTCAAGGTATACAGCTAATCGATGCGCCACAGCCCACTCACTTGCGTCTGTATGGAGCAAGAAGCCATCGTTCTTCTCTACCTCGCGACATGCGCGGCTAACAAACTCCCATACTCTTTCTTTCATTAAAAGAGTTGGGGTCATCTTATGCCGCTCCGTGTTTCTTAAGGAGTCTTTGGAATTTATTGTGCATTTTGATGTATTCGTCGGGGTTTTGTGCGTAGTATTCCGCGCGTTTTTCGTAGTCATTGTCATGATTCCGTATAAGACCGCAGCGTTGGCACTGCCACTGAAGTGTTCCTGATGGTGATTCAAAAAGGGACTGAAACCTGTATTGTGCTTTGTTATCCCTGTCTCGTCCCAGCAACTCCATTTGCATGTGTGTACACGAGTTTTTTAGCTTCAGATCTAGTCGTTTATCTCTTCTTTCAAGGTACTTATTTAGGTCAAAGTTAAAAGTGACCTTAATTGCTATTACTCCAAAAAATAATACTAAGACAGAAAGAATGAATTGCCCGAAGCTTAAACCGGTATTAAGTACTCCGTTCATGGTCAATCTTCCGTAGGCTTTCTTTGATCTTTTCTTCTAGTTCATGGCTTTTGGCGAATTGAGCGTTGAGCTCAATCGTTAGGCGCTGCATTTTGTCGGTGAAAACCTCGTCATCTTCTTCAACCTCTTCGCTGCCGACGTAGCGGCCTGGAGTTAGAACATAATCGTGCTCTTTGACTTCGGCCAACTTTGCAACTTTGGCAAAGCCAGGCACATCTGTTGTAATGCCATCATTCCGAAACTCGCCATACACACTCGCGACCTTCTTGATATCGTCATCCGACAGCTCACGGACGCGTCGGTTGATCATGTGGCCATGGTTACGACCGTCAATGAACAAGGTTTTACCGCTGCGGTTTTTACGATCACGAGAAATAAACCATAGACAGCAAGGAATCGCCACGTTGAAGAACAGCTGGCTCGGCAATGTCACAATACAGTCAACCAAGTCGGCCTCGACTAAATTCTTTCGGATCTCGCCTTCACCAGAGCTTTGGCTGCTCATACTACCATTGGCGAGCACAAAACCGGCAGTCCCGGTCGGAGCTAAGTGGTGAATGAAGTGCTGCACCCAAGCAAAGTTAGCGTTCCCGGTCGGTGGTGAGCCATATTTCCATCGTGCATCGCTCTTAAGCAATTCACCACCCCAATCACTAATGTTGAAGGGTGGGTTTGCTAGGACGAAATCCGCCTTGAGGTCTGGCAACTGGTCGTTATGGAGTGTATCGCCAAATTTGATATCGGCGCCAATACCGCGAATGGCCATATTCATCTTGGCCAGGCGCCAGGTTGTCTGGTTTGACTCCTGACCATAGACGGCTATATCGCCTGCCTTGCCTTTGTGAGTCTCGATAAATTCCTCACTCTGCACAAACATACCGCCCGAACCGCAACAGGGGTCATAGATACGCGCGCCTGGTTGTGGCGCCAGCATGTTGACCAACAGGCGAACAATGCTTCGTGGTGTGTAGAATTGGCCACCACGCTTGCCCTCGGCATCGGCAAACATCCCCATGAAGTATTCGTAGATTCGTCCAAGCAAATCTTTGCTTTCGTGGCCTTCCTCGAAAGAAATATTACTGAATGTGTCGATCAGCTCACCCAAACGGCGTTTGTCCAGGGCTTCGCGCGCATAGTTTTTCGGCAGAACACCCTTGAGTGTCGGGTTGTCACGCTCGATGGCGTCCATGGCATCGTCAATCAACACCCCGATGTTTGGCTGCTTTGCGTTGTCTTTCAGGAAAGACCAGCGTGCCTCTTTCGGTACCCAGAAAATGTTATCTGCCTGGTACTCGTCTTTATCCTCTGGATCTGCGTATTTATCTTCGGCTAGTTCGCTATGCTTTTGCTCGAAGGCGTCGGAAATATATTTGAGAAAGATAAGCCCGAGAACTACGTGCTTGTATTCGGCCGCGTCCATGTTATTACGGAGCTTATCAGCCGCTTGCCACAACTTTTCTTCAATATGCTGAATATCCATGCGAGGCCTCCCTAGTTTGCTTCCATTTTACTCCTTCAATAACAGATTGAGAAGTGTTTTACATCTGTTTTTCTATCTTTCGGCCGCTGGGCATTGTAAGAAATTTCATTGACAGAAAATGGAGATTTTTGATCTCCTATACCAAACTGAAGTTTAACTAAACTTCAGTTTGGTATAGGACTCCACGGTGTTTGCATTTGCACTGGTGCAAATGCAAACACCGTGGAGTTGATCAAACTCTCAAAATGTAGTAATATCCAACCAAGACCTTCAGCCCGTAGTTTCTAGGCTACCCCAGCGCTGAGGGCCTTTTTATTTGCTGGGAAACACAGACATAAAGTCTTTGCGACCAGTTCGCTTGTTTTCTTTAACCTGGACAATAAAAGGTTCATTATCTTTGGTCTTACCTGCAAACCGGTGTAGCAACAAATTGCTGTCAGCTTTGCTAAAAATAGTCTCTGGACTGATTGAAGTGTTTCTGATGAGGTCGATTGCGCAGTTGTACAGTCGTAGTCTCCTGACCTGGTCACCGGCACGTTTTTGACCAAGATGCTGCCAAAACTGGTTCACGAATATCTTGTCTTTACGAAAATACTTAGATCGAACATAGGCTTGGCGCCTGGGTGTACGTTTTTGTATCTTGTGAAACTCCCGCCGTGCAAGCCGTAAAACTTCGCCATGCGAGGTGCTGGGAAACTTACCAAAACTCGACTGAAAAATTTGCATGCCGGCAGCATACCACCATTACATCTGTTTTTGAACTGGTGGTTAGTCGTTGTCGTAGGTTTCTTTGATATACGGCCAGCCGTATTTGTTGGCGATGACCTTGTGCGTCACGGTTGAGCTGTTGCGGGAAACGCCTCTGTTCGGTATAATTTCGGGAGTTCAAACCAGTTGTGTTCGGGAAGAGCAGCGACCGGTTTGCAAAGCAAATTCGGCTTTGCCGAAAGGAAGCGATGAGAAACCCTGGCCGGAGGGTCCCCAACGAAGTTGGGGCCGCGCATGGGTGTCTCATTACTGTAATCCGGAGTAGCTCAGTGGTAGAGCGAGGGACTGTTAATCCCCAGGTCGCTGGTTCGAATCCAGTCTCCGGAGCCAAATTATGACCGTCTCGAGAGAGGCGGTTTTAATTTGGCTCTTGAGCTGGGGCCTGGAATCAGATTGCAAAGCAATTCTGGTGCGGCAGAACGAAACCACGCACAGAAGCTTGCTTCGAGCATGGCTGAGTGGCGGAGCGTAACGAAGTGGAGCGATATCCAGTCTCCGGAGCCAATGCATATCAGACTAAGTCAGAACTGTGAAAATGGTTCTGACTTTTTGATACCCAGACTAGAATTGCAACCAGTATAATAATTACATGAGTAAATATAAAACCATAGATGAATATATTGAAGCACAGCCCGATGATGCGAAAAATCGGCTAAGCGAGATTCGAAAGCTTTTTCATAAAGTTCTTCCTAACACCGAAGAATCAATCATGTATGATTTACCAGCTTTTACTGTCGGTGGCTACCATTTATATATGAGCGGGTATAAAAACCACATTGGCATGTACCCCATGTACGGGATACCTGAGTTAGGTGAAGAAATGCTTCCGTATCGTGGCAAAGGTACGAAAGACGCACTTCATTTCAAGCATAGCGAACCCCTACCGTTGGACCTCATTGAAAAGATTATCAAGGCAAAAGACGGAGCTGGTTAGTAGTAGTCGGATTTAACGGCGGTTATGATTTCCTCTATGGTTGTGAGCCAAGCACAGCCAGTTTGCCATGGGGTAGATGCTTTTTGTTAGAATACCTGCATGGATGAAAGTGGACTCACAAATGAATTCTCTATATGCCTCATGCTGGATGATGCGTCAACAAATGCGGTAAATCAAATCCGTGACATATTGCCGCCTGCACCACTACGAGATGACTCGCCGCATGTAACTTTATTACGAAGTATTGGAACTCCGTCTGACATGAAAGACGAAGATTTGCTTGAGGATATGGAACGGATCCTCAAGCTTTCTAGCAGTCTGCCGTTTACTGCCCGGGTAGTAAAGATTTCAAATATCTACAGCCCCCTGTTTGGTATCACTAGTAGTGTCACACTAAAAGCATCTTCCGAACTCGCGACTTATCAAAAGAAATTGAAGAAAGTCCTCCGAGCACAAAACTACTCCATCGGATTCTTTGCACGACTAGCGTTCATGCCACACATTTCTGTGCGCCTTGGAGTGCCGTATAACAAACAAGCAAAAGAAACGACTGAAAAAGTATTTGCACCTGGGACAAAACTAACTTTTGTCAAATGGGCCATTTTGAGAGATGTAAAGAAGGATGGAAAATATTTGGTTAAGGAGATAGTCCCAGATTCCTAAAGTAATGATTGATTGAATGGTTGCGTATAACGTTCACCAACGGGGCCATAAGCATATTGACCTCTGTTGCGTAGATGTCTGCCATATTGACAACACATCATTTTATGCTAAAATCTATACTATTGTTATCGTCAATACTGCTGAGGAGGACGCATGACAAGCACCGCAGAGCGAATATGTAGGTAGGCCTGGCCTCCTACATCCCGCACTGACACAACCAGAAGTCGTGGCACGCCTTCCAGCGTGCGGGTTCTACCCCGTGCCCTACCCGAAGGAGAGTACCATGACGCAGTACATCACCACCACGCTCGAACAGTTCTGGAACGACGTCCCGGCCGAGCCCGTCCCCGCCATGATCACCTACGGTGAGGACGACGTCAACCTCGGCAAGGCCCTCTACATCCACTACCAGCTGCCGACTCGCGAAGAGCTCGAGAACTACTGGTCCCACCAGACCTACGAGATCCGCGTCCGGTTCAACTGGGTCAGGACCGTCCACCTCGAGGAGCTCATCGCTCTGAAGTGGCAGAACGTTCGACTGCTCGGCTTCGGCTGCTCCTGCTGCATCGACAACCTGTACGAGTTCAACTCGTGCGCCTGCGGCGAGGGCCCGATCAACCGACACATCGTGGGCTGCCCGGACTCCTTCCCGCACGAGAGCGTCGAGCGACTGCAGGCATCTGCTGACTACTCGGCGGGCTGCGTGCGCGGAAGCTCGGGTCGGCGCTGCCTCCCACGGAAGTCGGTCGCCTACCGGCTCGGCTACCAGCTGGGTCGCTACCAGTGCAGGTGGCCTCGCACCGTACGGTGATGCACAACGGTGGCAGGAGCCTCTTCGGGATCTACCCGAACTCCTGCCACCGCCTCACCCCAAGGTTTTAATCTGTGATTGAAGCTTTAGGCTGAGTACAAAGTTGCAAATTACGTTCGGTAACAAGAAACATGTGCATAATGAACCCTGTTAGCAAAAGTCCATATTTATCTGGTAAGCCATTCTTATGGTATAAATAAAACATGCCAAAACATGAATTTGATAAATCTGAAAGTAATATCGTTGGTATATTACGTTCTGGCGAAGTAGTAATCGATAGGCCAAATAGCCACAATCACCTGGCGGGTGAATTCTTGCGCGAAGCGCTGGGTTTAGTAAATTCTGACGATCGTGACCACTTGGTAGAGACAGTTGATATGGGCAGAGTGATCGGTGTATCGCGCTGTGTGCAAACGACCGTTAGGGATACAATTGTGTATGCCCATAGACTCGGCAGAAACGGCCCAACGCGTTTTGTGCTTGGCAGAGAGCCGGAACCGACTACCAACGCAACAGTGGTGCTCAAGCGTGATCGCACTCTGCTAGGGACCATGATACTTATAACAGCCTGGGCGGGCGCTCATAGTGAAGCAGAACCGTGGGATCCGCATCACACCGAAGAATCTAAAGAAGTGAGCCGAC
This sequence comes from Candidatus Saccharimonadota bacterium, assembly GCA_020427965.1. Lineage (GTDB taxonomy): Bacteria > Patescibacteriota > Saccharimonadia > Saccharimonadales > UBA4665 > JAGQNT01. The sequence continues at coordinate 5,996 of JAGQNT010000187.1, forward strand.
GATTTTGGGCAAGCCATGCGCTGGTACCTGTAGCTGAACCTGGTGACGAGATTGACTTTAGCCGTCCAGGCGGCATAGTGGGTCAAATTAGCGCGGACTACCTAGAAGACTGCGGTTTTTTGCTGTAGGAGCTTCGAATGATAGTAAAAATCTGTCGCATGGATTCAGCAATGAATTTACTCTGTATAACCACGCCCATAATTTCTTCGCCGTAGACCAGGTACGCTACTTTGTCGCCGTAGATATTGATCTCTACGGGTGCGGTGTAATCACTGGCCTTAATCCACGTCCTGACCATTTTGAGGGCATCATCTTGTAGTGTTCGCCGCAATGAATATGGCCCCACCGTAATGGCATACGTCGTGATTCCCAGCTCTGTCCGACGCTGTTTGTAACGGGTGAAAAAATCTTCCCCCATAACCTGCACTTCTGCGGGGGTTCTCATAAAATAAATGTCTTTCTTGGTGCGGAGCGTGTCATTGTAGATCTCTTTCAGCCCCTCTATTCCCTGTAGCAAGCGTATGCCTGGCTTTTCGGTAAACGAATAATAGTAGCTGAGCATTTGCGGCATGGCTTGCTTGACCTGATCTTCGACCCTGGAGGTTTCCAGTCGCTTGTTCTCTATTAGTTTCTCCAGCGCAACGGGGTTGAGGGCTTGGTAGCTTACCTTTTTGGAATTACTCATTTTTTCTATGAGCTCTAGCTGTTCTAGTCGTCGCAATATCATGTAGGCGTTGGCGCGTGACTCACCGCTGATTTTGGCGATCTCTGGTGGGGTCAACTCACCATTTTCGATCAATAGTAGGTAGATGCGAGACTGACTTTTTGTCAGGCCGACCTTTTCGAGTAATTGTGGATTCATGCCTAAAGTGTAGTTGTTTTTGTATAAATGTAAAATTAGAATTTACAAAATGTGTAAAAAATTACTTCTAACACGACTGATTTGCTAATTAATATTTGACGTGATCGTACCCACAGAGTTAATTTGGGGTATACGAAACACAAGGAGCCCATCATGGCAGAAGGATTATCTACCGAACAAGAAATGGAAGTGCAAACGTTTGCGCTGCTCCTAGAGGTTAGTAGCGGCCCCGACGACATATTTCCACCCGATTGCCCTCAGCCCGCTGAGCTTCGTCCTTTGCCTAGGCCAAATCTCCCTGCGCTCCACGCCGCGCTTGGCAAAACGTGTGTTTTGGCATGATTTTGTGCACTTCGCCTGGTGAAGTGTAGGATGAAATGATCTCAAATATAGCGTTTATTGAGTTATGATGGGTTATATGAAGACAATAGTTGTTGGTTCGCTGAACACTGACCTGGTCGCAACGGGCATTGAGCGATTTCCAAAAGCTGGCGAACATGTATACGGCAAGGAACTGCTAATTGGACCAGGCGGGAAATCTCGCAACATCGCTGATATGTTGGCACATCTGACGCCGGAAAATACTGTGGCCATGGTTGGACGAACAGTCAAAGACGACTATGGATTATGGCGGCAGCCGATGGATGCCCTGGAACGGGCCGGTGTCACTACCGACTATGTCCACGTTCTGGAGGGCGATGGGACCGATAAGTTGCCAGGTATTGCCCTGATACCGGTTGACCGTCAGGGTAATAATCAGATTATCGTGTTACCTGGTGTGAGCGATGATTTTGACACAGCTGACATTGATGCAGCTACAAAATTATTCGAAGACGTTGCGGCCAATGACGGCACGTTAGTGTTAACGCTGGAGTGCCCCCTAGAAACGGCAAGCTACGCCGTGCAGCAGGCGAACAAGTTTGGGCTAAAAGTGCTCTTTGACCCTGGTGGCATTCAAGCTGATGCTGACCTGACGGAGCTACTTGGCGCGGGCGTCTATTTGATAAAACCCAATGAGCATGAAGCTAAAATACTCACAGGCGTGGACGTCAAGGATTTTGACAGCGCCAAACAGGCTGCTGAAGCACTGCAACAACAAGGTGTGTCGGTCGTGATGATTACTACTGGAGTGCACGGGGCGTATCTGTTTAGCGAAGAGCTGCAAGTTCATATTCCTGTCCCTGATGTTTCAGGCAGCGATGCCAAAGACGAGACTGGCTGCGGTGATCAAACGATGGCCGCTATGTGCGCCTTTATTCAGGCTGGCAAGACGCTAAAAGATGCCGCAACGTTGGCAGTGCTCGCCGGAACAATGCAATTTCACAGACTCGGCATACAGCCCGTACTATTGTCCGAGCTCCCAGACCGGTAGTTTTGGCGTAAAATGTTGATATGAGTGAGTTTTCTCAAAAATGGGCGTTGGTGCACATGATAGACAAAAAGCCAGAAGGCTTTACATTTGGTGCCACGGAGTGGCCACTGCACATTACGATTGCTTCCCTGTTTAGTACAGCTTGGTCATCACGAGAGACTATCGACCATCTGGGCACGCTGCTGGAGGGTCAAAGACCGGTCAACACCTCTGCGCTACGACATGATAATTGGGGTACTGAAAAAAATGTCGCCGTAACCGTTATGGATACAACGCCGCAATTGAGGCAATTACACACTGACATCGTCACATTCCTGCAGGAGTCGGGAGCGACGTTCTATGAAAAGTTCCTGTTTGAAAAGTACGATGCCCACAGTACAGTGCAACAACACGACAAACTCGAGGTTGGAACAGACATTGTAATTGATAGTGTAACGCTCATTGACATGTTCCCTGACAATAACGGCTACAAGCGACGCTTGCTGGGGACGATCGATTTTCGGACCTAGCGGGCTGATTTCATAGCGCGGTTGGCTTCGCGCTGTTCCTCGCGTTTTTTGAGCGTTTGACGCTTGTCCCAGCGCTTTTTACCCTTACCAACGGCAATACGGAGTTTAATAAAACGGCCACCGGTTAACACCTCTGTTGGTACGATGGTTCTGCCCTGTTGTTTGGCGGCGATGAGGGCTTCGATTTCACGGCGCTTTGCTAGTAGTTTGCGAGTGCGGGTCTGTTCCTGCTCGGTTAGTTGGATACCGGCTACCTGTCCGACGAGTGAATTTAACAGATACAGTTCGCTGTCCTTAACGGTCACGTAGGCGCCGCGGAGGCTGCCCTGGCCCATACGGAGTGCTTTTGTCTCGCGGCCAGTTAATTCCAGACCCACCACCAAAGAATCACCCAGCTCGTAATCATGTCGAGCTCGGCGGTTTTGAATAGACTTGGTCTGGTTACGCTTCTTTTTAGCCATAACCTATTCATTGTAATCCAAGAAGTAAAAATGACAAAACAAATACAATATGTTATAATAAACTCATGTCTAGCCGAACAGAGGAGTACGTAGCGCAGATTGCGTCACATTTCCCCGACGAAATTGCCGAACAAGTCCTGAATCCAACACCTCAGGTCAGTGAAAGTGGCATTCCCTATGTTCGCTTCAGGGCGCCTCAGCCTACCCAAGATGGTGCATTTTTGTTAGTACCAGGCTTTGGTGAAGGCATTATTAACAAGATTTCGTTTGCAGCCGAAATGGCATACCGGGGTGCTGATATGGTACTGGCTGGACAGAACCGAGGCACCGGTCGAGATGAAGACGGTGAACGACTCGATGTATTAGAGAATCACGCCCAAAGATACCAAGGCATCGTGGACGAAACCGGTGCGCGCAAGCTGCTGGGACATAGCTTTGGGGCTCAAATTGTTGATAGGATGGTGCGAGAACATCCAGAATTGTACGCCGATGAAACCGTCGGGCTATTAGCACCTTCTGGTACTATTGCCGACCAAACATCGCTACGGATCACCACGCAGTGGTTGCGTATGATGCGGTCAGAGTCCAACCCCAGACGTCCGGAAGTATCTGATCCAAAGGGTGTGACTGGTCAGGCTAGTGCGATGGAATTGTCAAAGAACGTCCCACTGACGATTAGGGAGATGCTGGCGCTACGTGACCGAGAGATTGACTATGATACCTTGACCCAGCTAGTTGGTCGGCTACTGGTGGTGACGTATGCCGAAGACTACATGTTTCCCGATAATTTATTGGAGCCACGCCTGGCGAGAGCAGTCAAGGCTGGCGCAACCTGGATAATGCCGCACAACAGTGCGAGTTTTGCGTCCGGGTTGCTCAAGAATGGCCGTGAAGGTGCCGTTCACGATGACGAGCAATACAATCCGAGTCGAGTTGTCTCGGCGTTGTTAGACGCCTGGCAGTAACGCTATTCCGAGATGGGCGGCGGGTCGATAAGACCTTCGAATGGGTCTGGCTTGGGCTCTGGCTGCTCCCAGGCTAAGCTAGCTCTTAAAGCGTCCAATGCTTCATCCTCGTCACCGGGATAGGTATCGTACATGTGGCAAATTATATAATTAATTATATAAGTCTTCAATGTTTGTTTGCTGGTTTTACCCTGTGATTACAGAGAAGTTAGTGACAGTCGCCAGAGCCACTGTCCGCAAAAGTACTACCGCTAGTGGGCACAAACTGCCAGGTGTAGTGCGTCTTTGATACGGTCAGACGTAACACGCCCCAGCTGGTACCATCGTAGTTTTCGACCAGGTTGGTTGCGTTGTGTAGTTTTGAGCCAAACGAATTATAGAGGTTGGTGGTGCCGCCAGTGCCGACTACAAATGAGCGAATACCGTTGGTGGTGTCTACCCGGTTGGAGTACGGATTGGCAGGCGCAAAGCGCTGATAATTGTGCTCGTGACCGGTAAACATTAGGTCACCGCCGCCGTTGTAGAAGGTTTTGAGTATCGCGAGCTCGGCATCGCCGCCGCCTTCGTGTTCGGTGCTGTAATCCCAGTACGGCCGATGTATGGCAAGGATGGTACACGTTGCCGTATGTTCGGCCATGTCGCGACGTAGCCAGGTCTGCTGTGCCTTGTAATTACGTTCGGAGTTCGTGGCGTAAACCCGCCAATTCGGACCCGCATCAAAAGCGTAGTAGCCTTTGTTGGCTGGGCCACTCACCTGATGGCCGTTGATATGATTATTTTCGGCACCGAAATAAGTGTAGTAGCCGCTAGCATTAGTGGTGCGGTACTCATGGTTGCCTGGTAGTGGGTACGTTTTTGATGCGATTGGTTGTTTGCCCCACGTTTTGGCATAGTATTTTTTGAAATCTGCTAGTTTGCCATCGTGGTACTGTAGATCACCCAGAGCCAGCACATAGTCTGGCATAATTTTCGTGGTGATAAGCGAGGCGGTCGCAGCGCCGTATTTGAGGTCATCATTTGCTTTTTGGATGTCGCCAGCGATGGCGAATGTCACTGGATTGGTTTCCTGATTTACCTTTGTTTGGCTGCCGGCCTGCTTCGCGAATGTATTTACCGCGACATTCCAGACTGACTTGTCACCAAGTTTTTGCCAGCGGTAGTACCAGTATTCGGCGCCCCAGTAGTAGATTTCGCGCATACCGGTTGCCTGAGCAAAATTAACACGGTCCTCAAACCGGCGTGCATCAAACGACTTGTTTTGCTCACTCAAGCTAATGTCGGTGATGTTTTTGCCATCGGGCGGCCAAGGCTCGGCTTGGAGTTCGTGTAGTACTGAATCTTTGCCCGTCAACATCTTTTCACCACCCGCCAGGAATGCGTAGTACCACGCCGGGTACGGATACTGGAAGTAGCGATGAGTGACCTGGCTGTCCCAGACGCGTCGGTAGACTGAAATGCCAATTTTGTCCGGCAGTGGCTGTCGAAGCATCAATCCAACATAGTTATTACTGCGACTGATAATGACTGGATGGTTGGGGTCGAGTGATTTGACTAGATTTAATTCGTCCTGCAGACGCTGGCGGTCAAAGTTGTAGCATTCGCCGAAGTGGTTGAAATATTCATTCTCAAGCTGGTAACTGTCAAGTGCCGGATTATTTTTGTATCTGTTAATGACCTGGCGCATAAAAGCCTGAAGCGCGGGTTGCCAGTTGGTGGCTGGTTGTGTGGTATCAACCCAGCTGGGTGCGTGGCATTCTGGCCAACGGGGTTGACGGAGGCCGATAGCCAGTGAAACCGTACCGTTTGCCTGGTTGATTTTTTGGAATTGCCAGTCTAGCGAGCTAAAATCATAACTTCCCTGTTTAGGCTCCAGTTCGTCCCAATAACTGACCAAACGGAAATGTTTGACGTTAATGTCCGTCAGCGCATCTAAAGTCTGGTGAGCATCAAGCCCCAGTGATTCGGCGTAGGCCGGAATAAATGTGACGCCCTGTTGCAGCGGCTTATTGGCTTGGCTACTAATGTACCATCTGGCGACACCGTACATAGTGGCGGTAATAATTACTAGTACCAAGACCAGGATACAAGCGGCCTTGTGCCAGGCACTAGTCCGACAGAAATTAGCCAGCCAGCGGAACGGGGCCACTACAAGACGTTTCGGGTGTTTGAGCGTTTCTAGCATACAATGTATCTGGTATGGACAAGCCAACCATTAGTATCATCATACCCGTATACAACGAAGAGCGCCATCTGGCGGCTTGCCTGGATGCGATCGCCGCACAGACCATTGCGCCCGCAGAAGTGCTGCTTGTCGATAACAATTCAACCGACCGAACGGTAGAGATTGCTGGTAGATACAGCTTTGTAAAAGTGCTGACTGAACCCCGACAAGGCACAGTGTTTGCGCGGAATGCAGGTTTTAACACTGCCAACGGTGAATGGTTGGCGCGAATTGACGCTGATACGGTGATTGATCGGGACTGGACCGAGAAACTGGGCGAATTAATCCTCCAAGGATCCGATGCAGTAGCAATCACTGGCTCTGGCAGTTTTTACGATGTGCCATTCTCAAGATTCTTTAGTGTCATGCAGATTATAGGCTACCAAATGCTGCAATGGCCGGCGATGCGGGGCTGGACGCTGTGGGGTGCGAATATGGCGGTACGTCGAGATGTTTGGCTAAAAGTTGGCAGAAATTGCCACGCACGTACCGATATTGACGAAGACGTCGATCTGACGCTTGCCCTGCGGCAGCAAAAGAATAGGGTGATACTTACGTTTAAGCTGCCTGCACGGATGGCGTTGCAGCGGAATCGCACACTAAGCCAGACGCTGCGCTACGTCACTACTTGGCCCAAAGATTATTGGGTTACTGGTAACTATGTAAGTGCACTCTATATCTCGTTTGCCACCATTATAGTCATGCTGTTTACGTGCTTAACCTGGCCAATCGGCATGTTGTCTCGTAGCACACCCGACCTATAGGTCGTTGCTCGTGTAGCCGCCGTATTGGTTTGGGGTTGGTTTGCAGTAGCCCCACAGGCCTTTTTTGGCTGCTTGGGCGGTCGCTTCGTCCTTGATAAATTTGGCAGATTTACTGAACGGAAAGTAGGTGTAGGCAAAGCCGTAGCCATTTTGGATAAGGTTTTCGTTCATGAGTGTTCCGTCCGGCAAATAGACGTAACGGAGTAGTCGGTTGTAGCGGTCGCGGTTGCTGCTGAGGGCGTCGGATTGCAGGCGTACTTTGCCATAGGCACTAATGCGCTTTTTGGTGTATACACTTGCAGCGGGGCCGCCACACTGAACGTTTTTGCGTGGGTCGTGAGTTTCTGGTGTATCAACGCCGATGAAGCGGATCTCTTCGTCGTGGCCATTCATATCAACGGTGATGGTGTCGCCATCGGCGTAGCTGACCACGCGGTATAATCCTGGATTGCCTGAATTGACCAGATCGTTAAACGTATCGAACCAGCCATAGTGCTGGCCGATCAACAAAAACAGCGCAATGGCCAGCGAAAGCCAGGTGACGTGGCGTCGACGCAAGCGACGGCTCATTCGAGTCCAAGGGTAGTTAGGATTTCCTGATCACTGACGGTTTCGCCATTGAGGCAAATTGGCTCTTCGCTATCGTCTGGGGGTTGTAGGTTGTTGGCGATACGCTCAAATTCCTCGTCGGTAAATTTGTAGACATAGCCGTTCCTCTCGGCGTGGTCACCATGAGTGGCCCTCGCCTTGGCTACCTGTTTGTCTGTATTTACCCAGATGATTTTGGTGGTGGCGCCATGCTTGGCAGCAATCTTTCGCAAGTGGTCGCGGTCTTTTCGAAAGTTAAAGCTGGTATCAAACAACACGCTGTGACCGTCTGCCAGTAACTGATCAGCTTTGTCGTTGAGATGGGTGTAGAGCTTGCGACTTTCCTCTGGCTGATGGGTAGGTTCGCCAAACATATGCCTTCGCTCCCGGTCGGCCCAAATATGAATTGCACCCGTTGTCTTGGCGATAAGGTTGGCGGTGGTCGTTTTGCCCGCGCCAGGATAGCCCACAAATAAATACAGCGTATTCATGACGCCCATTATACTAGCAGATCATGGTTACCAAGAACTAATGTACTGTATCGCTAGTGAGCATCTGCAAGCTCTGATCGGCACGACGTACTGACACTTTGTAGTATCCATGCAGTGGGTAATCTTCGCCATCGATATGCAGGAAAGTTTTAGTCGGAAATCGCAGGTGGTAGTCGTGTCGGGCTAGTGGCTCACTGTGGGCCGAGCCTCTCAGAAGCCCGACGAGCAATTTGAGACGACTCAGGTTACCGGCGGCTCGGTATAGACGCTGTGTAGCTTTGAACAAATCTGCATCCAGCTGAAAGTCTTTAGCCATTCTGTCACCGTTGGCAAACATTAATTCGGTTAGTTTTTCGTCCTGGATGGTATCGACAAAATAACGACTGTTCACCAGGGCTTGCGCGGCGACCGCTTTTTCTAGTACTGAGGTGCCCCAGTGCCATTTGCCGATGGCGTAACCGTGCATGCTGCTGGCGCGAAAGTCGGCTTGATTGACACGATGAGCCGTCAAGCCAGCTGCGCCAATCCCTGCATAGGCTATAGCAAAACGATCAATGTGTGGGACGCTGCCGCCCTCTGGAGTGACGGTCAGTGCCAAGGGGTGAACACGTCGAGTCTCACCAGTAACAAGTGTGCTGGGATGATACAACTCATCTTGGCTGCCATAAATTTGCGCGGCAATGTCATTGGCGTTACCGCATGGCAGGACGAGCACGGGGTCATCAACTTTGGTTCGCAGGAGCGCGTTACCAATGCCGCTAATAGTTCCGTCACCCCCTGCGATGGCGACAATAGTCTCTCCCGGTTTGGCTAATTCTCGCACCATGTCGTCGTTTTCGACCTGGTCCGGTGATGTCTCGTAACTTGAGACCGTTAAGTCGTAGTGTGCCACAGTTCGGCTGAGCCTATCTATCAGAAGTGTGCTGGCTTCAGCATGGGTGCTGACGGGGTTGTATAAAGCCACGACATTAGTAATGCCATCCAGATTCCTTGGAAGGCTTGATGCACCACCATGGGCGGTTTCAGCGCTCATTGCGCATATTGTATAACATGCTTATCAAAAATCGATACCGCGGTTGGCTAGAAATTTATCGTCATAGTGGTGTTTGCGGCTTCGCCTTATGAGACACCCACAAGTGGGTTTCTCATCGCGCCGGCAAAAAGGCGTGACTTTTTGTCGGGCTGCTCTTCCCGGTCAAAAATCGATACCACGGTTGGCTAGAAACTTATCGTCATAGTGGTGTTTGATTTTGTGCATATCGGTGACAATATCGGCGTGTTTGACGAACTCTTTGGGGAAATTCCTCCCTGTTACACAGATGGAGGTCGTGGCGCTGTGGCCTTCCAGGAGGGCCTGTAGCTGGTCTTTTGATAGCAAGCCGTCATGGACAGCGTTATTGATCTCATCGCAAATGACGAGGTCGTAGTCACCGCTGGTGGCACATTTTAGGGCTTCTTCGTAGGTTTCTAGGGCGGCTTGCTTGTGCTGTTCTTCGGTGACAAATTCGGCGCTGAGTTCACCGGCGTTATAAAAGCCTTTGCCGCCCTTATAAAAATGTAACTGGTCTTTATAGAGTGGTGTTATATCACGGATGAAGACATGTTCGCCGACACCCCAGTATTTGATAAATTGGATGTAGGCCACCTTCCAGCGATTACCGAGCGCGCGAACCATCAGGCCAAGTGAAGCACTCGTTTTACCCTTGCTATCACCGGTATAGACCAAAACAACCGATTGTTTGGTTTTATAATCTTCCATTTGATTTTAGTATGACGGGCTTGCCGGCGTGCGGCAAATCATTTCTAGGCGGCGAGGGCGGCGTCGATGCGAGGTCGGTCAAAGCCAACGATGATGGTGCCGTCGATGTCGAGTACGGGGATACCCATCTGACCAGATTTCTCGACGGATTCCTTGGCAAATTCCATGTTCTGTTCGACGTTTTTCTCTTCGAACTTTACGTTCTTTTTCGTTAGATAATCTTTGGCGGCGTGGCAAAACGCGCACCAATCTGCTGAATAAATTGTGACTTGCTTTTGACTCATAGTATACAAAGTATAGCATAGCCTTTGACAGATGTGAATTTGCATTTTGCTTACGCTACGAGTACTATCGGTGATAGCGATGAGAAAACCTTTGGGAGACCTTCCATCCACTCAACCCCCACATACGACCGGGGATTTGTTTGATCTACTTGATACTGCATGGCGGGCTATCGTGCCCGTCGTTGTTCTGACCTACTTTGGCTCCGCTCTTGACAGCAAAATGGAGAGCGCACCGTGGTTCATGCTACTCGGCGCATCGCTTAGCCTACTACTCGCGATCTTTTTGATGCGACAAAAAGACCAGTCGTAAGCGTGAAATACGCTGAAAGATAATTGCTCGATACGGTGGTGTCTGCTACACTGTGACTACATATGGTGAAATCCTCTGCAGCGCCTAATGCGACGCCGCCCTCTCTTCAAAGTGGGACTTCTGCGAACCCTAAATCTCAGCGTGCGCAGTCTCAGTTTGTGGCGTTGGCATTGACGATGGGTTGGCAATTAGCTGTCGCAGTCCTAGTCCCAATTATTGGTGGCGTAGAGCTGGATAAAGTCTTCTCGACCGGTGGTGTATTTACAGTAATTGGTTTTGTGGTTGCAATTGTTGCCTCTATTGCGGTGATGTGGCGAACCTTACAAACCGCCAATGGCCTGCCAGTACCAAAGCTTTCCGCCGCTGAAAAACGAGCCGTACAAAAGAGTTATGAAGAGGAAGATGACGAATGATACAAATGTTTAGTCGTTTCGCAGAGGATGGCCCGATAGTGCACGTTGCGCCAGCGACCGATTTTACGATTGGCAGTTTCCATATTACGAATTCCATGCTCTATGGTTGGCTTGTTGCCGTGACACTGATCGTACTGCTGGTCTGGGCATCGCGCAAAGTAACTGTTCGACCGAAAGGCGGCGCACTACAGTATCTTGAAGCCGGTGTGGAGTTTGTGTCTGGCCTGGTCGTGGGAGCGTTTGATGACAAGAAAATTGGCCGCAAGTATGTGCCATTCTTTGTGACTCTATTCTTTTTCGTGCTGCTGAATAACTGGGCGGGTTTGATTCCGTGGGTCGGTGAGGGCCTACAGATAGACGGCCACCCACTGTTTCGACCGATGACGGCGGATCTAAACGCAACTTTGGCGATGGGACTACTGACGATGGTGGTTGTGTATGTGGCATCGGTCCGTGAAGTTGGTGGGTTTGGCAAATATATCCGACATTTCTTTATGGGTAGCCCACTCAATCCGCTCTATCTAGTGATTGGCTTGATTGAAATGCTCACTGACCTGACCAGAACGCTCAGTCTAGCACTGCGACTATTCCTGAATGTAACCATCGGCGAAATTGTGATTGCCGTCTTTGCATTCCTGGGCGGTGCGCTTATTCCTGGCAGTGTTTTGTCACCGGTGGCTGCCCTGCCATTTACTCTTCTGGAATTGGGTGTTGGTGCCTTGCAGGCCTATATCTTTGTCATCCTTGGTGTTAACTATCTGGCCATTGCCGTCAATAGTGCGCATGCACATGACGACTTGACCGAAGATGAAGCACCTGAAACAATGAAGTTAACGCCAAAAAAGGCAGAGGCTTAGGATGACGCAGTTTATTAACATGTCATTAGATAAGATCGTAAACGTAAAGGAGTAACAGACATGACAGAACTTTCATTATTGGCAGAGGCCGTAAACGTCGACATTATCGGCAAAGGCATCATGATTGGTGCGGGCTTCATTGGCCCAACTATCGGTATTGGCTTGGTCGGTGCAAACTACCTGGCTGCCGTTGGTCGTAACCCTGAAGCATCAAAGTTTTTGGGTCAGGCCCTGGTGTTTGTTGGTCTGATTGAGGTGTACGGATTGCTCGCATTCGCCGCAACCTTCTTTGTCAAGTAATAGGATTTTCCACGATGCACATTTTGCCCGAAACTCTGCGCTCCGCACTCGCCGTACCGAACGGTACGACTCATTTGCGGTGCTCGATTTTCGAACAAACTGCACTATCATGCAAAAATCCTAGCCAGCTAACCGGAGACAATGACTAACGTGATACAACCATTAACACAATTTGCAGCTGAAACATCCGAGGCTTCGGGCATTGGTGCGCTTGGCATTGATCTGAAGGCGTTCGTAATACAGCTGATCACCTTTTTGCTAGCTTTTTGGGTCTTGAAGCGATTTGCTTTTACACCGATCATCAAGGTAATGGACGAACGACGTCAAACCATTGAGAGCGGAGTGACGTTGGGTGAGGAAATGCAGAAAAAGACAGCAGAACTTGATGCAAAAGTTGAGGCAACACTGCAAAAGGCGCGTCAAGAGGCTGACGGCATTATTGCTGATGCACAAGATGCGGCCAAGCAGTCTGGCGCCGCCATTGAAGCCAAGGCTCAAACCAAGGCTAAGTCGCTCCTGGCCGAGGCCGAAGACCGAATTGTTCAGGATACGCAGCGTGCTCGCCAAAAATTGGAGGGTGAGCTGGCAGGTTTGGTAGCCGAGGCGACCGAGGCAATTATTGATGAAAAAGTTGACGCCAAGAAAGATGCCGACTTAATCGATAAAGCACTGAAAGGTGATGCATGAAATTTAGCCGCGTAAAACTGGCGCAGATACTTTCGGAACGCCTGAACGAGGGTAAAGGCTCGAGCCGTTTCGCGACTGAAATCGCAGCCTATTTGCTGGCCGAAGGACGCACCAAGGAACTAGACAGTTTACTCCGCGACATGCAGCAAGATTTGGCCGATAATGGTCGTCTTGAAGTAACTGCGGTGACTGCCTTTCCGATGAGCGCCAAAGCCCTGTCAGATGCAAAATCTACGCTGAAAAAGGCTTTCCCGGGCGCCAAGCAAGTGATTATTAGTGAGCGAATTGACCCGGATGTGATCGGTGGCGTCAAATTGGAATTAGCTAATCAACAGCTAGACGTGTCGGTTCGAAGTCGCTTGAACAAATTTATTCAACTAACTACTGCTGAGAATTAAGGAGAAACGAGTGCCTGAGGTAACCATCAACGAACTATCAGCCGACATCCGCAAAGCAATTGCCGAGCTGAAGACCAAGCCAGAGATTGAAGAAGTTGGCGTTGTCACCCGCGTCGGTGACGGCATTGCCTGGATTTACGGACTGCGACGAGCTGGCTATAACGAAATGCTTGAGATCGAAGGTACTAACGGACAGCCCGTGACGGCCTTTGCTTTTAACCTGGGAGAGGACGAAATTGGAGCGGTACTGCTTGGTGAAGACGTTGACGTTAAATCCGGTGCCAAGGCCCGATTGAGCGGCAAAGTGCTAGAAGTACCGGTAGGACCAGAACTGGTCGGACGTGTGGTCGACCCGTTAGGAAATCCGCTGGATGGTGGTGCAGCCATCAAGGCTCAGCAATCGAGCCGTGTTGAGCGACCTGCGCCCGGCGTGTTGGACCGCAAACACGTGCACGAACCACTCATGACTGGCCTGATGGCAATCGACGCGACAGTGCCAATTGGTCGTGGTCAGCGTGAGCTAATTATTGGTGACCGACAGACTGGTAAGACTGCTATCGCGGTCGACACCATGGTTAACCAGGCACGACAAAAAACAGGCGTTATCAACGTCTATGTCGCGATTGGTCAGAAGCTGTCGAAAATCGCTGCCTTGCAAGAACGATTGAAGCGAGAAGGCGTTATGGATCAGACCATTATCGTGGCCACAAGCCCAGCTGACCCGGCCGCCATGCTGTATTTGGCGCCCTACGCTGGTGCTGCTATGGGCGAATACTTCCGCGATAACAAACAACACGCTCTGATTATCTACGACGACCTAACCAAACACGCTGCCGCTTATCGACAAATGTCACTGCTGCTACGCCGCCCACCGGGTCGTGAGGCCTATCCGGGTGATGTGTTCTATCTGCACTCGCGCCTGTTGGAGCGTGCTGCTAAGTTGTCTGATGAGCTTGGCGCGGGCTCCTTGACTGCCCTGCCGATCATCGAGACCCAGGCAGGCGACATCTCGGCTTACATTCCGACAAATGTTATCTCGATTACTGACGGCCAGATCTTCCTGGAAACTAACTTGTTCTATCAGGGTATTCGCCCGGCTATTTCGGTCGGTCTGTCGGTGTCGCGTGTGGGTGGTGACGCCCAGACTAAAGCCATCAAGGCGGCTGGCGGTGGCTTGAAGCTATCTTTGGCGCAATTCCGAGAGCTGGCAGCGTTTAGCCAGTTTTCAACGGACCTAGACGCTGAAACGCGTCAAACGATTGAGCGTGGTCAGCGACTGACAGAACTACTCAAACAGCCACAGTATAGCCCCTACTCTATTTGGGAAATGTATGTGCAATTGTACGCTGCAAACGAAGGCGCATTTGATGTTGTGCCGCTCAATAAAATTAAGGCTGCCCAGGAAGCGCTGTTGCGTGACATAAAGAGCAAGCATGCCAAACTGACCGAGAAACTCAATACGGGGGACAAGCCTGACGACAAGACAAACGAAACTGTCCTGAAGGTCGCCAAAACAGTTGCCAAACAATACGAAGTAAAGGAATCCAAGAAATAGCATGAGCGAAGATCAGCCTAGCGC
>JAGQNT010000188.1 GCA_020427965.1 Candidatus Saccharimonadota bacterium
CCGCCAGGAACCTCCTTGGCTATAAAACTTTGACTGAAAAAACTCGGTCCACTGGACCTCAAACAGTTTTCAGTCAGCCAAGCCCAGTTATATAGCCGTTCGGTTCTTGGGGTAAAGCCGATGCCCGCAAAGCCCCAAGTCAATGGTGTTACACCGCGTTTGGACGTTATTTAACATGATTTTTTCCTGTAGCGGTCTACAAGACTGCTCCGGGGATAAACCCCGTCCTAGGGCTCGTAGATGCGTCACAGAGGCCTTCTGGCGGGGATAGATGAGATCACCTAGGGTAACAGCGTAGCAACAGATATGGCAATGGGCATGACCAGGATGATTATCAGAGAGAAGCCAAATACTTTTTTTGCCCAAATGATATCGTCGTCAGTAGAAAAACCTTGCAATATTAGCCCTAGCCACCAGCCACCAATTGCAATCATGAAGATGGCAAAACTCCAGCCCGCTGGTCCGATAAAACTCAAGGCGGCTGCAGTAGCCAGGAATACGACGCTGTATAGAAGCATTTCGAGCTTGGTCCGCTTCAGGCCTTTAACGACTGGCAGCATGGCCAGGCCTGCACGCTGGTAATCATCGTGACGCCGAATGGCGATGGCGTAGAAATGTGGCATCTGCCAGCCGAGCATTAGTAGGAACAAACCCGCAGCAACCCAGTCTAGACGCCCTGTTCCGGCAGCATACCCAGCGACCAACGAGGCGCCGCCAGAAACAGTGCCAATTAACGTGCCATGGACTGAATGACGCTTGGTCCAGCCATACAGCACCACATAATCAATGAAGGCCACTAAGCCGATCATTGTTACGAGCATCGTGGTGCCAAGGATCAATATCGCAAAGCCAGTCACGCCTAGCATAGTTGCGTACCACAGTGCCTGTTGGGCGCTGATTGTTCCATTGGCCAGAGCGCGTTTTTGGGTACGCGCCATTTTTGCGTCAATGCCACGGTCTA
This sequence comes from Candidatus Saccharimonadota bacterium, assembly GCA_020427965.1. Taxonomy (GTDB): domain Bacteria; phylum Patescibacteriota; class Saccharimonadia; order Saccharimonadales; family UBA4665; genus JAGQNT01. The sequence continues at coordinate 962 of JAGQNT010000188.1, forward strand.
TGTAATTGTTGAACACACAGGCCGAAGCAATGACAAGCCCGATGCCAATCACGAGATACGCCAGTAGTAGCCAGTCAACATGCCACTGCGTCGCAAACAAGTAACCAGCAAAGGCGGTCAGGACGTTGGTGTAGAGGATGCCTGGTTTGACTAACTGATAGTATTGACGCAGTTTAGAGCCCATCTTGGCTGTGCATATATTCGTTCATTTGCTCGGGAGAAGCCATCATGTTGTAGTTGAGGTTATTCATAATCCATAGACTGCCAACTACGACAATCACCACAACCAGCAACATAAACCAGAATGTCGCTAGCTTTAGTCGCGGCTTGGGCTCCTGGCCGAGGTGTAGGAAGAAAAACATCTGAACGCCAAACTGTGCGAGTGCCAGCGCGGCAACACTTCCAATCAGTAGGCTGTGTGAAAATTTGTCGTGCTGCACCAGATAAAACGAGGTCAGTGTCAGGAGAATCGACAGCACAAAACCAATGATATACGCATTACGACTACGGGTTAGTTCCAGCTTGCTCATACGCCGATGACTCCAAACAGATATACAATTGTGAAAATAAATATCCAGACCACATCTAGGAAGTGCCAAAACATACCAAATAATGTGAGTTGGCGGAGGGTGTTATTGCCAAGCCCGCGTTTCATGACGCGAATTGCCAATGTAGCTAGCCACAGTAAGCCAACGGTAATGTGCGCCCCGTGCGTCCCAACGAGCGTGAAGAACGACGACAAGAAGGCGCTTTGCCTCCAGCTGTTGCCCTCAAGTGCCAAATGTCGGAATTCGCTCACTTCGAGTGCCAAGAACGCAGCGCCCAGAATGAAGACGAGTCCGTACAAGAGCAGCGCCCGGCCGGCATCTTTTCGTCGGGCAGATAGGAGAGCCATGCCAGCAAAGAAGCTACTTGTCAGTAGGATCATGGTTTCCAGTAGCACAAAGTTTAGGTCAAACAGTCCTGCTGCACCTTCCCCACCGTTCGTGTTAGCGTGGAGTACCGCGTAAGTGGCAAACAGACTCGCAAATAGCACACAGTCGGTCATCAAGTAAATCCAGAAGCCCAAGTACGTCTTGCTGTCGTGGTCGACTGTGGCGGAAGCTACGTCGCTCATGCCGTACCCCCTTCTAGGTCCAATTTCTTCAGGCGATCGGCAGAAATTGTCCGTTCGGTATCGTCAAAGGTAGATCGTACAATAACCGAACCAATTACACCGAGTAGCCCAATAACTGTCAGCCACCAAATGTGCCAAACGATGGCGAAGCCGGCTACAAATGCAAAGGCACCGATGATCGGCCCAACACCGCTATTTTTGGGCAGATGAATAGCGCTATACGGACCACTGGCGACAGCCTGTTTGTGTTGCTTTGCCTCCCAGAAGGCATCACGTGAGGATACTGCGGGTAATCGGGCAAAATTGTATTCGGGTGAAGGCGAGCTGGTTGCCCATTCGAGGGTGCGAGCGTTCCACGGATCACCGTCCACACGATTTTCATCGCGCTTCCAAATGCTGTATGCCAGTTGTAACAGCTGGAAACCGACACCCGCTAACACAAACGCCACTCCAACTGCTGCCACGATAAACAGCCATTGCCAGCCGAGGCTTGCGTCGTAGTGATCAAGTCGTCTGGTGGCGCCCATGAGCCCAAGAATGTATAGCGGCGTGAACGCTAACGTAAAACCAATGATCCAGTTGTAGAACGCATAGCGCCCAAGTCGTTCGTTGAGTTTGAATCCAAAAACCTTTGGAAACCAATAACTGACGCCCGCAAACATACCAAACAGCACGCCACCAATAATCATAGTGTGAAAATGCGCTACCAGAAATAAGCTGTTGTGTAGCTGGAAGTCGGCTGGCGGTACGGCCATGACAACACCGGCTACACCACCAATCGTAAAGGTGACAATAAAGCCCATAAACCACAGCATGGGCGTGGCGAACAGAATACGGCCGCGATACATCGTGAACAGCCAGTTGAATACCTTGACGCCTGTCGGAACTGCAATAATCATGGTCATGATGCCAAAGAACGCATTAACGTCAGCACCGGCGCCCATGGTGAAGAAGTGGTGCAACCAGACGATGAATGATAGGAAGGTAATGGCCCCAATTGCCCAGACCATTGACGTGTAGCCGAATAAGCGTTTGCGCGAGAAGGTAGCGACCACTTCGCTGAAGACACCGAAGGCCGGCAGCACGAGGATGTAGACCTCTGGGTGCCCCCAAGCCCAGATGAGATTAACGTACATCATGGCATTGCCGCCACCATCGCTTGTAAAGAAATGCATGCCGAGCGTGCGGTCCAAGGCAAGCAGCGCCAACGTCGCGGTCAAGATCGGGAATGCGAAGATGACCAGCATCATACTGCCCATGACACTCCAGGCAAAAATGGGCATTTGCATGAGCTTCATACCAGGTGCCCGCATTTTGAAAATTGTTACCAGGAAGTTAATACCCGACATCAGGCTGCCGACGCCGGCAATTTGCAGTGCCCAGATCCAATAATCAATACCAACGCCCGGACTGTAGGCTAGCTCGGACAGCGGTGGGTAGGCTAACCAGCCGGCGGCCGAAAATTCACCAATGATTAGCGAGACATTTACCAGCATCATACCAGCCGCAAATAACCAAAAACTGACTGAGTTCAAAAACGGAAAGGCTACATCACGAGAGCCGAGCATCTGTGGCAAAACGAGATTGATCATGGCAAAGATAAAGCCCATGGCCACGAAAAAGATCATGATGGTGCCATGAGCCGAGAAAATCTGCTGGAAGTGGTACGAATCCATGATGCCATCTGACCCAGATGCTGTTGCCTGCTGAGCGCGCAGGAGCAGCACGTCGGCCAGTCCACGCAGTAGCATCAGTCCGGCGACAACCAGATACATGATGCCGATCTTTTTGTGGTCCAAAGACGTTAGCCATTCGCGCCACAACCAACCGACTTTCTTGAAGTACAGGAGAGCTGCGGCAGCACCAAGGCCAACGACAAGCATTGAGATGACGCCACCAAGTGTAATTGCGTCACGCGGTATCGCGTCTAGGCTGAGTTTGCCAAGTAGGCTCGCAAAAAACATCATGTGCCCAAACTCCCGTCAGGCTGCTCCATGGCGGCCATGCTATGTGAATGCCCCATAAACTTAGAGTGTATCAGACTGAATAAATCGGCCTGGGTCGCACCGTAGAGCTGCGTATCTGTATTGCGGCTGGGCTTTGCGAGCTGTTCGTAGGAGTCAAACGTAAGGAATCGGGGTGACTGCTGCACGGCCGCCAGCCAGTCGTAAAACGCTGTAGAGCTGTCGGCCCGTACATCGAAATGCATGTCAGAAAAACCCTTGCCGCTAATATTGGCAGAGGTACCGTAATAATCACCTACGTTGTCGGCCTGGAGATGCAGCTTGGTAACCATCCCAGCCATGGCATACACCTGGCCACCAAGTTGCGGTATCCAAAACGAATTCATGGGCGCATCAGCAGTAATTTCGAAATTTACTGGTTGCCCCACGGGTATTTGCAAGTGATTGACACTAGCAACGCCTAGATCAGGGTAGATAAATAGCCATCGCCATTGCAGTGCGATTACCTGCACCCGGAGTGGTGTAGCGGTGCTAGCCAGTGGACGGTACGGGTCTAGATCGTGGCTACTGTTCCAGGTAACGACTGATAGGATCAGAATAAGTATGGTTGGCACCAGCCACCAAATCGTTTCAATGCCGCGATGATGATCCCAGTTGGGTTGGTACGTAGCATGATTACCCTCACGGTACTTGTAGGCAAACAAAAATAGCATTACGAACACCGGTATGACGACAATCAATGAAAGCCCAAAGGCGAAATAGATGAGATTTCGTTCCTTCAGCCCGATGATGCCTTGCGGTTCCAAGACCGGAACATTGGCGTAGTGGATTACTACTGCGAAGATGCCAACGACGACTGCTATCCCAAGCAGCACCAGCAGCCAGGCTCGCTTAGTCGTCATGACCTGCCTGATGGTAGCGTTTGTCTTGCTTAAACACCTGGTCCATATCTGGAGCCAGTATAGCACTTATGGTTAGGCGTCTGCCATCGGCAGTTCAATGTTCGCGGTTGTGCCCTTGCCTACCTCGCTGGTGATCGTAATACTGCCGCCATGAACGTCAGCAATCAGCTTGGCGATGGACAAACCCAGGCCGTAGCCTGAGGTATCGTTACGGGTCCGTGCCGCATCTGCCCGATAGAAACGGTCGAAGACATGATCGAGTGCAGCCGGTTCTATGCCGATGCCCGTATCTGTAACGGCTACTTTCACGCTGCCCTTTTCCTGGGCGCTACTGATGTTGATCGTGGCCTTGTCATCACTGTATTTAATGGCATTGTCGAGCAAAATTGTCATGAGCTGCGTCAAGCTGGTCCTGTCCCCCCGGGTAGTTGCGGGCTTGACGGTGTTTTTGATTGTAATCTTTTTGTCTTTGGCGCGCTGTGTCACGTCAGTGACGGCATCAGTCACAATGGTTGCGATGTCCATGTCTGTAAATTGCTCCGCAAGCTCACTCGCTTCCAGTCTGGTCAGTTTAAACAAGTTATTAATGAGTGATTCTAGTTTGACAGCTTCTTCCAGGTTACTGGCGAGCGTGTCACGGAGACTCGCCTTGCTGGCCGCGGTATCCATAAGGGCGACCTCGGTATCCATCTTGAGAGCAGTGAGTGGTGTGCGTAGTTCGTGAGAGACATCAGCAGTAAAGCGTTGCTGTTGACGATGGGACTCTTCAATAGGTCGAAGCGTCTGTCGGGCCAGCAAAAAGCTCGCAAAACCACCAAAAACCAGCACGATCAGGTTGAATTCTACCAAATTAACCAAAATACGATGAGCCGCCCGGCTTGAATCCCAATCTGGCTTGAGTGCTGGGTCGAAGTCAAAGCCAGGATACTCGTCGATAACTCGTTGTGATTGATTAGTTAGGCCACGGTGTACTTCGTGAATTGCGAATTGATAGATGGCCGCGCTAAACATCAGACAAATAGCGCAGATAATCGCCATGTAGTAAAACGTTAATTTTATGGTGGCAGATTTAAACATGTTAGGCGGCCGCTAATTTGTACCCAAAGCCTCGGACGGTCTGCAGTAATGACGGCCTGTCATTAAAAGGTCGGTCGATTTTGTTACGCAAATATCCGACATACACTTCGACAGTGTTAGGTAAGATGTCAGAATCCTCGTTCCAAACATGACTAATAATCATATCCTTGGTGATAACTTGGCCCTGGTGATGCATAAAATATTCCAACAAGGCAAATTCGCGCTGTGACAAATGGATTGGTTGGCCATCACGGCTGACTTCGTAGTTATTTGTGTCTAGCTTGAGACCTTCCAGATTTAGTACGCTGCCGGTGTGTTGTTTTGGTCGACGGAGCAGTGCTTTGATGCGAGCCGTCAGTTCGTCGAACGAAAATGGCTTGACTAGGTAGTCGTCTGCACCACTATTAAGCCCCTCGACCTTGTCGCCAATAGTGCCCCTGGCGGTTAGCATTAGAATGGGAACAGAGACATTTTGCTCTCTGACTTTTTGTGCCAACTCAGCTCCCTCCATGCTGCCGGGAAGCATACGATCCAAAATGACCGCATCGTAGTCATCGTCCACAGCGTAGCTGTAGCCCGTGTCCGAATCGTGTACGGCATCGACTGCAAAACCTTTCATCTCTAGGCCTCGCTTGATGGCGGCGGCAATTTTTTGATCGTCCTCTATAACTAATATTCTCATGCCTCCTAGTATAGTGGTTTGGCTGGTATTTTGCTGTGAATTCTGAGAATTTTTGGGCGCGTAATGAATATTGCAATATCAGGGACGGCGTGTACAATCATAAGCATCATGGGTCGCTCAAAATCAACATTTCGCCAACGCGGTGATACGATCGTAGAAGTCCTTATTTCCCTGCTGATTATTTCATCAATCTTGGCTGGTGCCTTTGTCTTGTCAAGGACGAGTAGTCGCAATGTGCGTGATTCCGAGGAGCATTCACAGGCACTAGGTCTGCTTCAGGGTCAGGTCGAGCTCTTGCGCACAGCAGCAGAAGTCACCGGTGGTCTCAACGGCCATCCTGCTACTTTTTGTATGAATTCAGATGCGCAACCTGTCAATAATGGCACGTGTCTAGTGAATAATCGTTATCAACTGGCCATTACTTCTGACGGGGCTACGCCAACCAGCACCTTTACCTTCAAGGTAACGTGGGATCGCCTGGGTGGTGGTACCAGTGCAGAAAGTTTTGTCTACCGCGTCGCTGTCAACTAGCCGTTGTTGGCTTTTCGTTTTGATCGTTCTATGGCCATTTGGGACAACTTGCGTCGTTGCGCGGGTTGCTTGCGTGCGTTGTGTATAGTGCGCGCAAATTCCCGCTCCGCTTCGCTGTCTGCGTAGCGGGCAATGGGGTCATTGAGTAAGATTGACGTCTTGTTCTCTTGTTCGTCAACATCTTTGAGGAGCGTGATTGCGTAGTGTTCTAGGAGCCACTCGCGACCAGGTGCGGTCTCACCGATGGCGGTCAAATGCCAGATGTTTTGACCAGCCTCAGTAGTTTTCATGGTCGTTAGTGGACTCACTACCATTAATGGACCACTTGGCAAACGCAAATTGGCTCGCTCTACCAGCTGTTTGCCTTTTTCTAGGTCGGTTACGAAGAGCTCTATGGCCATCGTACGGATGCCCTTGGGCGAGATTCTAACAGCCTGGATACTTTGGTTATTGATCCAAATAACTTCACCGTTGAGTCCTCGCACTCTGGTGCTGCGTAGCGTGACCCGTTCGACGACACCCTGCAGGTCGGCAAACGGCTCAACTCGAATGTGATCACCAACACCGAACCAATGTTCGGCCATCATGACACTGCCAGAGGCTAAGTCACGGAGTAATGGGCTCAGGGCTCCGGCTAAAACGATTGCCACCACCGCGCTGGCGCCGATAATGGCAGTGGGCTGCTGGGTGGGGTGGACAAAAATCCACCAGAAGTAGATCGCAAAGGCAATCAGTAGCGTTCTGAGTACCGCTATTGAGAGTACGATGAGTGTTTCGATGCGGCGTAGACTGTTGACACGCTGGAGACTGGTGCTGCGATCGGCCTGTTTACTGATAGTTTTAGTGAGACGACGTAGAATAGTAGCCAGAAAACGACCGGCGAAATACGCAAAACCGACGGCAATGATCAACACAAACAACGATCGAAAGTTGAATATGTTATTAATAACGGTTTCGAAGGTACTTTGCGAGTGCTCAATAGTGTTATCGATGGTTGCGAACAAGGAAGACTCCTGCGAATTACATGAATTGTGTCAACACCAGAATATACGAATTACCGAAGAAAATCGAGAGTTGATCTCATGAGATTTTCAGGTTGCTGTAGTATAATTGAGCGAATACCACAATATGCGTAAAAAGTCCTCAAAGAAGTTAGCAATGGATGCCACCGTGCCCTCACGGGGCTATGTTGGGGTATCTCGTCGAGATTCATTTCCGGACGTTGGGCGGACGCTTTCAACCTACCGCTATGATGCTTTTCAGCACAAGCCGGCTAAAAAACTAAAGAAACGTCGCTGGACAAAAAAGAAAATTGGTATCCTCATCGCCCTGCCCTTCATCTTGGTCGGCTTGTGGCTGGGCATTAAGTTTGCCTACAACGCCTCAAAGATATTCAACGGCAATTTGTTTGGTATTTTTACAACCACCAAGCTCAAGGGTGAGGATCAGGGTCGAGTTAATATTCTAATGGCCGGCAACAGTGCTGACGACGTTGGACATAACGGGGCGACATTGACCGACTCCATCATGATCGTTAGCATCGACACGGTTCATAACACTGCGGTTATGTTGAGCGTGCCACGCGACCTATACGTGAATATCCCCGGCTATGGTCATGCCAAGATTAACGAAGCCTATGTTGATGGTGAGCGTGGTGACTTCAGTGAGTCGGGCTATGCCAAAGGTGGAATGGGGCTGCTACAGAAGACCATTTACGAATCACTTGGGATCAAGACCCATTACTACGCACTCGTTAACTACACGGCCTTCAAAGATGCAGTAGACGCCGTTGGCGGCATCGACGTCACTATCAATAGTTCGAACAGTCGGGGGCTCTATGATCCCAGCAAGGACTGGTCAACCGGTGGACCACTGGTGAATTTATCAAACGGCACGCACCACCTGACTGGTCATCAGGCTCTTAATTTGTCCCGTGCTCGTGGCGACGCCTATGGTTCATACGGCTTTGCCAATAGTGATTTTACCCGCACCTCCAACCAGCGTATGATGCTCCTTGCTTTAAAGAAAAAAGCACTTTCTGGTGGTACGCTCGCCAACCCTGCCAAACTCAGTAGTCTTGCTGATGCACTAGGTAAAAACGTTCGTACCGATTTCCAGATCAGTGAACTCCGTAGGCTGTACGACATTATGAAGCATATCAATAACGGCAATATTAAATCCTACGGTCTCAACGACATCAATGGCACCAACTACTTGGCCAGCTACCGCAACTCGCGTGGCCAGTCAACGCTGATACCGGCTGCTGGTCTGGATAATTTCACGCAGATACAGCAGGTTATTCGTCGGCTCACCAGTAATAACCCGCTGGTTCGCGAGGACGCTATGATCGTTGTACTCAATGCTACTGACACTAATGGCGTGGCGTCAGAGAATCAATCACTGCTGATCAGTCGTGGTATGAGCGTCACCAATATTGCCGACGCATCATCCACACAGGCTACGAGCCAAATTATCGACGCCTCCAGTGGTAAAAAGCCTAAAACCTTGGCGGCGCTCGAGAAGATATACGGTAACAATGTACTGACTTCAAACCCGTATGCCAGCCGCTACCCCGATGCTGATTTCATCATTCTGGTCGGTCAAGACAAAGTCTAATTGATAAGCCCCAGTCGCATTCGCATGTTCTCAGCAAGCGGTGTACACTTTATATACCATGAACAGTGACGTAGCATCAGTCGAGCAGTCATTTTTCAGTAACTATCCGGCCAAAGAATTTCAAAAGGGCGAGATAGTCGTCTTTCAGGGTGAAGCGCCCCGCTACACATACGTTGTCAAAGAAGGTGTTGTCAAATCGTATAATCTGAGTGTCAATGGCGACGAGAAGCCAGTTAGTTTTTATGACCAAGGCAGCGCTTTTCCAGTGCCCTGGACCTTCGGTAAGGCCCCGAGCTCGTTCTACTACTTTGAAGCTTTTACAGATGCAAAACTCTATTGTGTGCCACGTGAAGCCTATCTACAGTTCGTCCAGCAGCATCCGAGCGTCATGTATCGCTTACTAGAATCATTTGTCATCGAGCATATTGGCAACACGATGCGGCTCAACGCGCTGCAACATTCTCGGGCGAGCGACAAACTACTCTACACGCTCCATTACTTGACGATGACGCATAGCCGGCCAATTGGTCCACGCCAGGTCGAAATCACACTGAGCCTGACGCACCAAGATTTCGCTAACTTGACGGGACTGACGCGCGAAACCACTGCCACGGAACTCAACAAACTGAAAACACAAGGCGTCATCAGCTATGGCAAGCAAACGTTATACAAGGTCAAACTGGACAAGTTGCATGATGTTATCAACGACCAATTCTTGGCCGATATGGAGATGACGCCCTAGTTAGGCGTTTACGTGATTGCCCTCCAGGGCTTCGTTAATAACGTGAGTGAGGTTCTGCGGAGCCGTCCAGGACTTGATGATACAACGGTGCGCGCCGAGGCTGTAGGCTTCGTTCACTTCGGGAGAGTTTTCCATATTGGTGAAAATAAGAACTTTGGTACCCTTGTGCTTGTCTAGGTCATATTTCTGCAAAAATTCCAGGCCGCCCATAACAGGCATCAAGAGGTCGAGTAGTATTAGCTCAGGTTCAAAATCTTTGAGTGCTTGCAGTGCTTCTTTGCCGTTAAAAACCGACGCGACTGCGTGTCCGTCGTGCTCCAGGATGATTGAGTATGCATTATTAAGATCTTTATCGTCTTCGACCACCAAAATATTAGCCATCAGTCCCCCGATTACATCGTTGTTACATGCTTACTTATTAGTTGTATCACATTTTTTACCATATGCTGTAGGATTTTTAACGGCCTAACTCACAATAGTAGGCTTTTTGGGTAATTCCAAATAAAATGTGCTACCAACATTTTCTTCGCTCTTGAACCAGATCTTGCCATCCAAGTTGTCGACTAAGCCCTTGACTAGGTACAGGCCGAGGCCTGAGCCCGTTGTCTCGGTGCGCATGACGTTTTGGGCGCGGAAAAACTTGGAAAAGATGTGGTCTTGGGAATATTTCGGGATACCGATGCCACTATCGGCAACGCTAAAGACAGCACTGTCGGCCCTGGCACGCAAGCGAATGGTGACTTTGCCGCCATCAGGCGTATATTTGATGGCGTTGGTAATAAGGTTAGTTAGCACTTCTTTCGCAATTAAGTTGTCAGTCCTTACGTGCACGAGCGTTTTAGGTTGTATAAAAACGAGCTGAATATTTTTCTCGCGAGCCTGCAGGGCTAGCTCTTTTTCTAGCTCGCTCATGAGTTTGTTTAGGTCGTGTCGCTTGATGTTTAGGGTAATGTTGCCGCCCTCAATACGCGATACGTTCAGCAGTAGGTTGATCAGTTCATTCATGCGGTCGCTGGCGGAAAGGATAGTGTCCAGCGCCTTTTGCTGTGAGGCGCTGAGTTCCCCCATAAAACCATCAATCAGCATGTGCGAGTACGTTTTGATAGCTGAGAGCGGGGTGCGGAGTTGGTGCGAAGCCAGCGAGATAAATTCACTTTTCATACGATCAACTTCCCGTTCTAGTGTGATGTCGCGGAAAACTTCGATTGCGCCTATTGGTCGCCCATCAAGCAGTATCGGTGATACGGTGGCAGCCACAGGCCGATGTTCACCTTCTCTGGTGCGGTACAGTAGCTGATCCGAGATGGTTTTGCCGGTCAAAAAGGCTTTGGTGATCGGCCGGTCTAGCAGGCTGATGGGGCTTTTTGTCTCGTCCAGGGCGACCACGACCTTTGGAAACCACTCGCCAATAAATTCCGACTCTTCATAGCCAAGGAGTCGGAGTGCTACGGGGTTGACCCGGACAATACGTCCAAATTCGTCAGTTGCGATGGCGCCGTCTCCCATACTATTGAATAGGGCTTCGCTTTGCGCCAATACGCCAGCGCTGCGGGCGGCCAATTCGTTGCGTTCAGCTTCTTCGTCGCGGGGTATATCGGTCATAGCTGGCTACTTTGGTTCCTTGTCTGGTCGGCTAATGGTTCGCAGTTCATGGATATAGTCTTCAACGATGTCACTGTCCTCTGTCAGTAGTGACACGGCAATCTGAATCCAGTCGATGAGTTTACTTAGGTCACTCCGTGTTAGATCTTCGGGGCGTTTATGAAGGTGATTTTGTACCTGTCTGGCTATGAAGCGCTCAGCGGCAGGCCCCAGATAAGCGTGGGTAACTTTAACCACTTGGGTATAGACTTCTGTACTACTCATACTTTTTCTATCTGACTCAATTGTTTTGCACCGTTACCGAGCAGAACGAAGCCGGCAGCCACGCTGGCATACAGTAGGTATCTAGTCAGTAGCACACCACCGAATACCAAGTTATCGTGTCCAGCATGAATCGAGTTCAGGCATTGCAGCAAAATCGTCGACGTAATAACAATAAACAGTCCCATAGCCAACCGCTGCAGCCCTCGTTGATACAAAATGCCGGGCGTATGCCTGCCAACTGCCCGAATATCTAGGGCTGCAAGTAGGCCGACAAACCAAGCATAAACATATGGAATCATGACGGTTGTCAAGAGCAGGCCAGTCGACAGGTGGTATGGACTAGGTCCTCTCAGAGCGTGACTGAGGACAAAGTAGCTGTAGAATGTCACTAGACTGAGGAAAATCAACATGCCAATGCGGGTGCTACTCAGACTAGGGCGTACTTTTACCCTGTCAGCGAGTAGTCGTGCTCCCCGTCCAATAATCGAGAACGCGATCAGTGAACCGATGAGTGTTGCGTAGTTGCCGATGATAATTGCCGCTGGCAAAAAACTTGCTGACGAATTAGAGATTGCTCGCAGCAACAATAAAAGCAGCGAAATACTGGGTAGCAAAAAAGCGGCCCATTTGACGCCCATGGCTAGACGCTCGAAGCCTTCGCCCTCCTTGCTGTTCTTGACAGTATTGACGTACTTTCTAACCTGTTCGTAGCCATAGAACGCCGCTAGCCACATGAGGGTCGCAGGTATGGCGATAGCCGAAATCAGCACCGCCCGGTAGGCTATGTTACTCAGATGATACTGGGCAATAGTTTGCGGGTTGCTGGGCATGACCAAGATTATCAGAATAAATGCGGCCGCTAGTATGCAAAACCAACGGTAGGTCGATAGTTTGGTGATAACGTATTCCTCCCTTTCTGCCAGTATACATCCCAGTGCGTCTACGAGGTGTGAGATATTTAGCTGTGTTAAGCGTCTGGTGACTCGTTTGACCTTGCTTTTTGTGTTTTGGACGCTTATGCTTGTTACGTAGCATGTTACGTAACAAATAAGGAGTTAAAATGGCAAAAGTTGTACGAAAGTTGACTAGGGTTGGTAAGCGGTCACTGTCAATTGTGATCCCAGCGGAGATCGTCGACGAGATGGGTTTACGCGAGCGCCAAAAGATGACGATTCACCGCTATGGCAAGAAAATCGTCATCGAGGATTGGGTTGAGTAGTCTAAAACAAGGTGTGCAATCGCTAAGCCAGATACACTTCTATTCGAATCGAAAAATGTCAGTATTTTTGCGCACTTCACTAGATGAAAATACACCGCCATTCATTGAAAGGTAAACGCCTGGTTCTAGGCTGTCGAGTAGGCCAATTGCATAGCCAAGATTGAATCCAGCATCTGAGGATGCAAAACCGGTAATCGGTATCATTGCTCCGGTTATAATGATTTTTTTATCCTTTGGCAATTGTTTTTCAATAAATTCTGCGGTGTTCCGCATGGTAAAGGTGCCATGTGTGATGACAATATTCTTATGTGGCGAGGATGCAATAGCCGCTAGTAGCTTTTGCCTATCCTCCTCAGTGATGTCACGGCTGTCCTTGGAGAATGCTTGCTCGATACTGTAGGTGAAGTGAGGTTGGATTAGTTTGCTAAGGTAACTATCGATAGATGAATCTAGCTTTAGGAGGATATTATTCATGTCCTCGTATGCCGGATCGTGAAACTCAATAGTTCCTCCGGTTTTTATGATGTGTACATGAGATCTCGTCATGAGAACTATTGTAGCACTGTCATCGTTATTGCGGAGGGACTCAACCTTGCCTTCGGCAACCCGGCTCCCATGGTCGCCGGGCTTCGGGCGGCTGAGTGCCACTGGCACTCGCGTTCGAATCCTAGCTGCAGAGCCACGAAAAAACCGGACATTAAGTCCGGCTTTTTCGTGGCTGGGACGGAGGGATTCGAACCCCCGAATGCCGGGACCAAAACCCGGTGCCTTACCACTTGGCGACGTCCCATTGACGCTTGGCTACGAGTTGTGATTATACTAAACTATCTCTGTTATTGCTAGTAGCTGGTGCCGCCGCTGACGTCGAAAAATTCTTCCATTGTTTCGGTGCCGGTGCGATGCATTTCTTTTGATAGATAGGTGCCGATGTACCTAAAGTGCCAGGGTTCGTATTCGTAGCCTGTGATTTTTTGCTTTCCTTCTGGGTAGCGTAGCAAAAATCCGTACTTGTAGGCATTGGCCGCTAGCCATTTTCCCTCTGGCAAGTTGCCAAAACATTGTTCGACTGGACATTTTCCACTCTGAGCCCTGATGTCTACCGCCCAGCCGGTTTGGTGCTCGCTGTAGCCGGGACGGGCACTCTGGGTGTCGGCGACGGCTTTTCCCTGTCTGGCGACGTAGCCGTTGTAGAGCGTGGCCTGGTAGCTGTAGCCGCGGTAAGCAGTCGAAACGAGTAGATTGATATTTTGCTTTGCGGCCGCCGCAAACATCTTTTCCAGGGCAACGGCAGCGGCTTTTCGCAGTTTCATTTCAGTAGTACCAGGGACACGTTGCGTAACGTCGGGCAAAACGAGATCACTTGGTACGTACGTTTTTGGTTGCAACGGATGTTGCTTGTTAACAATGACCCAGATGCTGGTTGGTTGCGTTAATGAATAACGGGTTTTGTTGAAAGTTGCCGTAGTTTTGGTGCTGGTTTGCTGGCTTGACGGACTCGTTGTGGTCGCAGTTTGTTGAGTGGTTGGCGCCTTTGAATGGCCCAGCCAAAACCACGTAACCGCTAGGACAATGGCTACAACGCCGACAATGGTGACAAATCGCTTCATCGGTGGCATTGTAGCATATGTGCTACCATGAGAACTGTTATGAAGCGGAAAAAACAGCGACGAATTAAACCATTATTATTCGTTGTAGTAGGTGCGGTGCTCGTCGTTGCGCTCTGGTGGGTGTTTGGGCGCACTGATTCGACCGGGCCAGTCGCAAACACTGAACCCGAGCCGACTACGCAAACTACCACCAAACCCAAGCAAACCAAGACGACATTACGGTTAATCGCCACTGGCGATATGCTACCGCACGACACGGTCAACCAGGCCGCCAGAACAGCGACCGGCTATGATTACCGGCCGATTTTTTCGAACGTGTCACAGTATCTGCGGGATGCTGATATGGCGTATTGTAACCAGGAATCACCCTCTGCTAAGCAGTTTTCCGTCAGCGGTTACCCAACCTTTAACGCACCAACCGAATTCGCCCAGGATCTGAGTGACGAGGGTTGCAATATCATTAATTTGGCCAATAATCACGCCAACGACCGTGGTCAAGCCGGCATTAATGGCACGTTGAACGTGTGGGATAGTTTGCCGACACTGGCTGTTGCAGGTACCGCCCGGAATAGCGCCGGACAGGATAGGATAGCATACTTCACCAAAGGTGGTATTAAATTTGCCTATCTTGGATACAGCAAGTGCTCTAACAGCACACTGGCAAACTCCTACGGCCTAAATCTGCTGAGTCGCTCGCTGTTTAACTCACAGCTTGCTGAAGCCAGAGCTGGTGGCGCCCAGATGATCATTGTCGGCACGCACTGGTGCCGCGAGAATATTTCAACGCAGACTGCCGAGCAAGACGAATGGGCTAATTATTTTGCCAGCAAGGGCGTAGACATTGTGATTGGCACAGGACCTCACTGGCTACAACCAGTCAAATCGTTGCCGCGCGCTGGCGGCGGCAAAACAATCGTTTGGTTTAGTCTGGGAAACTTCCTGAGTACGCAGTTGGAGCTCAATGGTTTGATTGGCGGCATTGCCGTTATGGACATCGATATCAGTTCACATAGTGTGACGGACGTTGGTTTCATGCCAACTTACATGCACTATGAATGGACAGCTTCAGAAAAGGCGCGTGGTGATTTGCTAGCTCGACATAATCTAAAACTATATCCGCTTGATCAAGCTGCAGGTGCCCTGGCTCGCTCCCAAAACCATACCAGCGTCTCTGCGCAAACGCGCCGTGTCACTGACCTTATGAACAAATACACCGACGTGACGATGCTAACCAGCAAGACGTACGCGAGTTTTGGCCGCTAACACTCCAGGTGGGCGTTGATTATCAGGGGTAATTCTTGTACAATCACAAAAACGTGCTATGAAAAGATCAACAGCCGATACACCGGCGGATTACATCCAGCCGCTTAATATGAACCGCCTGCGTGGGCGTGTCTTGCATTTACCCGCCAAGAAACCCGGTGCCCCAGAAATTTTGTTTGTGTATGGGCATCATTCATCACTGGAACGCTGGTGGGGGGTCGTGAAGTTCCTAAACCGTTATGCTGCTATCACCATGCCAGATTTACCTGGTTTTGGGGGTATGGACAGCTTTTACAAGATTGGCAAAGAAGGTTCTATCGATAATTTGGCGGATTACCTTGCCTCCTTCATAAAGCTGCGCTACAAGCGGCGACAGGTAATCGTGGTAGGTATGAGTCTCGGTTTCGTAGTGGCCACGCGCATGCTGCAACGAAGCCCAGAAATGGCAAAAAACATCAGCAAATTGGTCAGTTTTGCGGGCTTTGCACACTGGGAAGATTTTACCTTTAGCCGTACAAAGCGATTGACCTATTACTGGATTTCAAAATTACTTACCTTCCGTGGTCCGGCTTGGTTATTTCGGTATGTGGCACTCCACCCTCGCCTGATCAGAATGGCTTACAAAAACACCGGCAATGGGAAGTTTAACGGCGTGATGCAGGAAGAGTTTGACGAGTTGATCAAATTCGAAGTAACCCTATGGCACGGCAATGAGGTGCGGACCTGGGCAAAGACAACGACCGAGTTTCTGCGGCTTAACAATTGTCACAAGCACGTCGATATGCCGGTATATCATGTCGGCATCAAGGACGATCATTATTTTGACAATAACCACGTTGAGCAGCACATGCAGGTCATATTCTCTGAGTATCACTTAGTTGACTTATTAGACCTGGACAAGCATGCGCCCAGCGTTATTGCAGATGAAAAGTCGGCTGCTGCGTATGTGCCACCAAAGCTTCGTCGTATGTTGATGCGTGAGGCCAAATAAAGCCGGATGGTATACTAGACGCAAGATGAAAATCGGACTATTTTGCCCGTACAGTATGGCCCACCGTGGTGGTGTGCAAGAATTTGTGCGTGATATGTACCAAGAACTAAAGCGTCGCGGACATGAAGTCAAGATTATTACACCGCAACCCAAAGATATCGTCAGTATTGATACCACGGACATTATTTTTGTTGGTTCAGCTAGTGATTTTCGATCACCACTCGGAACCACGTCGGCGGTATCGGCCAGTATCGACAACGAGGCAATCGAGCAACTGCTAGAAAGTGAAAAGTTTGACGTACTACACTTCCATGAGCCATGGGTACCGTTTTTGAGTCGACAAGTGTTGAGCCGTAGTAGTACTGTCAATATTGGCACGTTCCACGCCAAAGTTCCCGAAAATATCGTCAGCCGTTCGGTCGTCAAAGTAGTGACACCATACACCAAATCAGTCCTGAAGTACCTGGACGAATTGACGGCAACAGGCCCCCCGGCGCTGGAGTATATTAGCTCACTGACTGATCGCCCGGTTAGTGTTATCCCCCTGCTCGTGGACTTGGATCGTTTTAAGCGGCCAGCTAAGCGCTCGTCGGCAGCTGGTAATACAATTTTGTACGTAGGTAGATTGGAACGTCGCAAAGGAGTCAGATACTTACTTCGAGCCTACCAGCTATTGCAGCAGGAAGTCGATGACCTGTCGCTACTGATTGCCGGTGACGGTCCAGAGCGAGAGATGCTGGAAGAGATGGTTGTAGA
The DNA here is from genome assembly GCA_020427965.1 of Candidatus Saccharimonadota bacterium. GTDB lineage: Bacteria > Patescibacteriota > Saccharimonadia > Saccharimonadales > UBA4665 > JAGQNT01. The sequence continues at coordinate 18,295 of JAGQNT010000188.1, forward strand.
CCTTGGGCTTCATAACGTTTCTTTCCTGGGTTATATCAGTGACGAGGAAAAAGTTAAGTTACTACGAACTTCAGATCTGTTCTGTGCACCCTCGATTTACGGCGAAGGTTTCGGCATTGTCCTACTTGAGGCCATGGCTATGGGTATAGTTGCGGTCGCGGGTGATAACTCGGGTTACGCTGCGGCTCTTCAGGAAATGGGTGCAATTTCGCTTGTCAATTCTCGTGATAGCAAGGATTTTGCCCGACGCTTGAAATTGCTACTGACAGAGCCAGCTCTACGCAACGTTTGGCAAGATTGGGCGGCGGAGTACGTGCAACAATTTGGCCGGGATCAGGTAATGGACCAATTCGAGGAACTCTATGAGCAGGCGCTCGAAAATCACCGCAGCAAACAGTAGATTGAAGATCGGGCTCGTCCTAGACTCATCGTTGGATCTCGAGGATGGCGTGCAGCAATACGTCATGGCAGTCGGTGAATGGTTGCGCCGTGAAGGTCACGACGTACATTACCTTGTGGGTCAAACTGAATCAAGGCAATTACCAAACATTCATTCGTTATCCAAAAACATGGTCGCCTCGTTTAACGGCAACAAGATTAACTTTCCACTTTGGGCCAAATCAAAAGTGGTTCGTAAACTTCTAGAGAACGAGAAATTTGACGTCCTACATGTCCAAACGCCACATCATCCCTTGATGGCGCAACAGATTATTCGACTGGCACCAAAAACAACTGCTATTGTTGCGAGTTTTCACATATTGCCAAATTCTCGGCTGGTGACGTTGACAAACACCTTCTTGGGCTGGTTACTAAAACCTTCCCTGAAACGTATTGACACCATGCTGGCCGTCTCTCCCGGAGCAGCACAGTTCGAAGCCAAGACTTTTGGATTACCGGCACGTGTGTCACCAAATGTATTCGATTATTCTTTTTTTCACGATGCAAAACCGTTCGATTCACCCAAGAACACACAGACAATTCTCTTTTTCGGTCGCCTAGTCCCTCGAAAAGGTTGCGTTACGTTGCTACAAGCCGTCCAGCGTTTGGCCGAGATGCAGAATGTCCCTGCCTTTCGGGTGATTATTTGCGGCAAGGGAGAGCTTGAGCACGAGCTCAAGTCATTTGTGGCCCAACACAAGCTACAGGATCAAGTAGAATTTACGGGTTTTGTGAGTAACGAGGACAAGCCCAGGTATTATGCTACCGCTGACATAAGTGTCTTCCCAAGCTACGGTGGCGAAAGCTTCGGCATCGTCCTACTTGAGGCTATGGCAAGCGGTCAGTCGGCAGTGCTGGCCGGAGATAACCCCGGTTATGCCAGTGTTATGGAGCCCCAACCCGATCTAATATTTAGCGCCAAAGACGATGCGTTGCTGGCCGATAAAATTCTTTCTTTACTCCATGACCAAGCGCGCCGTCAAGAGTTTGCAGCGTGGGGTGAACGCTACAGCAGTCGCTTCGATGTTGGCGTAGTTGGCAAGGAGCTTGTACAGATATATCGGGATGTTATCGCTGCCAAAAACATGCAATAATAACTGCTATGGCAAAGAAAGAACACGAAGTCACCGAAGTATCGCTAACGATCAGTGCGAGGACAGTCGTGAAGGTTGTTTTGCTGATTGTTGGCACAACCTTACTGTTGGCTGCGCTGCGTAAAGTGAGTCATGCACTCATTCTGATTGGTACTGCAGGCTTTCTGGCATTAGCATTGAATGCCCCTGTTAGCTGGGTGGCCAAGCGAATTCCGGGCAAACGGCGTGGCAGCCGGGTACTAGGTACCAGCCTGTCGTTCATACTCGTGGTTGTTGTTCTAACTGCCTTTATTGCCAGCCTCATTCCGCCTATTTACCGCCAGACTAGCGAGCTAGTCGACAATGCACCGCAGATTGTACGCGACCTCAGGAGTGAAGATAGTGATGTTGGTCGTATCATCAAAAAGTACAACCTCCAAGAACAAGTAACCCAATTCTCGAATAAACTATCCTCCCGCCTACAAAATGTTGGTGGGTCCGCATTTTCAACAGCGGGTAAGATTGGCACCAGTGCCTTTTCGGTTTTGACTATCTTAGCACTTACATTCATGATGCTCATCGAGGGACCAAAGTGGATCGCCCTGGGTACCGAATTGACGCCCAAGCGCAAGCGTGAGCACACCGAAGCGGTGCTGAACGAGATGTACAAAGTCGTCAAAGGCTATGTTAACGGGCAGGTCGTGTTGGCGGCCATTGCGGCACTAATGCTCCTGCCGGGTCTGTTGATTTTTGACGTAAGCTATCCGGTCGCGTTGATGGGGGTGGTGTTCATCTGTGGACTGATTCCGATGATTGGACATACGATTGGGGCTATTCTGGTCACGATTGTCGCGCTGTTTACCTCGCCGTTGTCGGCTATCGGTATTCTAGCGTACTACATACTCTACCAGCAGATTGAGAATTATTTGATCCAACCGCGTCTGCAGGCCAATACGACGAATATGTCTCCGCTACTCGTGTTTGCCTCACTTGTCATTGGTGTGAGTTTCGGTGGTCTGTTTGGTGGCCTCGTGGCAATACCGATTGCCGGTTGCCTACGTATCTTTGTGCTCGATCAGCTCCACCGGCGCGACATGATTGACGCTACTCCCGTTAAATCCTAAAGCGGGAACCAGATAACGCCGTCTGGTGTATCGCGTAGGCCAATCTTGTATGTCTCTAGCTTTTTTCGGACTTCATCAGCGGCATCCCAGTCCTGGTGTGCTCGTGCTGTTTCACGTTGGGCGATCAGTGCTTTTTGCTCCTCGTTGATATCATCGACTTCCGCCAGCTTAGTACCAAGCAGCGCGTCGATGTCCTGAAGCATTTTCTCAAACGCAGGGACTTCCTCTTGGCTGACCAATACAGCCAGAGTTTGTTTACTGATTGAGCTGAGGTAGTGCAGCGCGGCTTCTGTATGTAGGTCTTCGCTCAGAATGGCTAGTAGCTCGCCTGCAACATCACTAAATTCAAACGTGGCATGGTCGTGTAGTGCAGCGATTGGCTGCCATCGCAAAGCAGCCATGGCCTTGTAGTCGAGTAAGCGATTGTGGGCCGCCGCGAGGCTATCCCAGCTGAAGCGACTCTGGCTTCGGTAGTGAGACTCTAGCACGTGTAGGCGTAGATCTTCCATGGAGAACCCCTTGCCTTCGATGTCTTCCAGAGTAATACCGTTACCGGTGCTTTTGGCAATCTTCTCGTCATTAATCAGGATATGGTTGGTGTGCATCCAATAATGTGCAAATGGTTTACCGGTTGCAGCTTCGCTTTGCGCAATTTCGTTGGTGTGATGTACTGGAATGTGGTCGATGCCCCCACTGTGTATGTCGAGTGTTTCGCCAAGATATTTCATACTCATGGCTGAACATTCTAGGTGCCAACCCGGGAAACCCTTTCCCCATGGGCTGTCCCATTCCATGTCGCGCTGTGCGTCAGATGGACTAAATTTCCATAGCGCAAAGTCAGTCGGTTGATGCTTTTGCGGATTATGTTCCACCCGAGCACCTGCTTGCAGTTCATCGAGATCTAACTGGGCGAAGTCACCATACGTGGGAAACTTTGACGTATCAAAATAGATGCCGTCATCGATCTGGTACGTGAAGCCTTTTGATTCCAGGAGACGAATAAGTTCAATCTGTTCCTGAATGTGGTCGGTTGCACGCGGCAAATGAGTAGGTTTCACGAAGTTGAGTCGGTCAATGGCATTAACGAAATAGTCACCGTAGAACTTGGCAATATCCCAGGCGGTTTTGCCTTCGCGTTTTGCTCCCTTCTCAAGCTTGTCTTCACCGTCGTCAGCATCACTCACTAGGTGTCCGACGTCAGTTATATTCATGACCCACGCAACGGTTTGCTGATTGGCCATGAGTGTTCTGACTAAAATGTCGTAGCGTATGAAGGTAAACCAGTTGCCAATGTGAGGGTAGTCATAGACAGTAGGGCCACAAGTGTAAACAGTTGTCCTTGCCGGATCTTGTGGGGTGAATGGTTCTAATTGTTTGGTCAGTGTATTGTAGAGTTTCATGTCTGGCTTTCGTGCGTGAGATTGTCAATAAGTTCTGAGGCATAGGAAAGACACTCTGATTTAACCTCGTTAAATGGCTTGCCATTGGTCAGCTTGAAACCGCTAGCGTACTCGTGACCACCACCGCCCATTTTCTCCGCTAGTTGGCCAGCGACCGGGCTGTTGTAGTTGGCGCGAATGGCTGCGGTGATTCGACCATTGTCGTACTGCTTGAAGACGATCGATAGCTTAACGCTATCGACCTGCAGCATGTCAAATTGTACTAAAGCTGCCGGATTATAGATCGGACTAAAATCGTTGATTTCGTTCTGAGGAACTAGCACAGTGGCAATCTGGCCGTCATGCAAGAACTCAGTCCGCTCCATGAGACGAGATTTGTACTTAAATATCTCCACGGGCATCTTACTGGCTTGTCTGCGCAGTTCTTCCAGATTACTTCGATCAACACCCAGCTTCAATAATTGAACCATTGTTTCATAGGTAGAGATCTTGGCGAGTGCGTTGCTGAGGCCCTGGGTGTCACCCAAGATTGCAGCCATAATATATTGTCCTGCAGCGCTATCGACCTGCCAGCCTAACTGCTGAGCTAGCTGAAAAATCAACTCCCCAGTTGAGGAAATCGTATCATCACAGATCGTTACGGCACTAAAGTCGATACCGTTCTGTACTAAGGCGTGGTGATCCAGAACGATGAGCGGTCTACTTTTGATCCAGCCAAGATTGCCAGACTCGCTGAGTCGCTCGAATAACGAAAGTGTGGAGGCGTCGACGATGATTGCTATGTCAAATGATGTGGGTAGGTCTTTTTGGACGCGGTCCCAGCCCCCGAGGTAGCGCAGGTATGAAGGCATATCTACAGCGCAGTACAGACTAACTTCTTTACCTAACTCGCCTAATAGTTGCTCAAGTGCTAAGGCACTGCCTAGGCTGTCGGCATCGGGGTTGTCCGCCTGCAGGACGACGACATGCTGCGCTGCCTCGACCAATTCTTTTACTTGATTAGCTTCAGGATATTCCATATCTACCCTGTCATTATACGGTATTAGAGCGCTCGACGATTCTCGAGTGCACGTCCCAAGGTTATTTGGTCGGCATATTCTAAGTCGACGCCGATTGGCAGCCCTTGTGCTAGCCTGGTGATAGTTACTTTTTGTCCCGCTAGTTGCTGTTGAATGTACAGTGCCGTCGACTCGCCTTCTACGCTGGCGTTCGTGGCTAATATAATCTCTTTGACTGTATCATCACCAACGCGTTTGACTAGCTCGGTAATGTGCAGACTCTCCGGCCCAATACCATCTATGGGAGACACAAGCCCGCCAAGCACATGATACGTACCTCGGAATTGGCCCGTTTTTTCTAGTGCCACCACATCGAACGGTTCGGCAACGACTGCCACGAGCTGTTTGTCACGCTCTGGATCGGTGTATAGATCTGATAATTCCTGACCGGAAGCAACAAACATGAATGTTTTCTGACAGTAGCTAACGCCCTCGTGTAGGCTTGATAGTGCATCGGCTAATTGAGCACTACTCTGTTGACCATGCTTCAGAGTGTAATAAGCATATCGTTCGGCTGTGCGTGGCCCTACGCCAGGCAAAGAGCCAAACGCTTCTATAAGCTTCGTAAGCGCTGGAGGCAAGACGGACATATACTATAAGCCGAGATCGCCCAGGGCACCCATCATTGGCTGCATTTTTTCAGCTGCAACGCGTTGACTCTGCTGGATAGCTTCCTTGACGGCATCCTCAACCCAGCGCTCTAGCTGGCCAATATCATCCAGATCAACACTCTCGGGATCAATGTGGATCTTTTTAATCTTTTGATCCCCGGTAATTTCTACACGAACCGCACCGTCACCTTCCTCGATCGTAATAATTTGTTTCTGTAGCTCCTTTTGGATCTTCTTGACGCGCATCAACATTTTGGCTTGATCAAATCGACTCATTTTTCCTCCTATATCACTGTTCAGTATAGCAAACTATCGTCGCTATTTTTACCCAGCCTGCTCCCGGCATGAAACGCTTGAGCCGTGTCGGGATGATGAGGCCAGGCGATGAAATACTGACGCAAGCTATAGGCGCTTGAAATAACCAACGCCAGCAACACTAGACCAATACCAAGTGTTCGAGCTAATGGATTACGTGGAAATATGCGCAACCACAAGTGCAGAATGTAGGCTATGCCACCCGCAGCTACCAAATATAAAAGCGGTACAAGGAGGCTCCGAGTAACAACTCCCTGAATGGCGACAAGTACAACGCCGAGGCCGAAGGATGCCAATAGTAATTTGGATCTATTTGCACTGCGGTGAAGTACGTAAAAATAGATGCCAGCTACGAGCATCATTGACAGAAATACGTCCAGGACTGGCAAATGCGCGAGCCAGAGTGCAGGATTACTTGGTGTCCAAAGCGAAACGAACAACAACGACTGACTAGCGCTATGGAGTATTGACATGATACCTGGCCAGGCTGTAGGTAATCCCATCCATGTTGCACTGTAGTGTAGGATGGGGTTTTGAAACACTCCCCATACTAGTGGAATCAGGAGAAATACGCCGACAAATGCTAGACCGAGTCTAGGCCACAACTCGTACCAGTCATCGAGGGCATCTTGAATGCTTTGTCGCTGCCAAATAGCATTGAGCACAACAAACCAAACAAGACCAGGAATATACAGGAGGACACCCATAGCAACAAGCCAAACTGGCAAGACACGGCTTGGATGCTCGGTTCGATCCAACCAAACATGGCTCGCAAGTAATAGTGGAAAGGCCGCAAAATATGCAATCTCCACTCCCCCTGAGCGTGCTACGTGCAAAAACCAGGCGCTGGTTGCAACCGTCAGGCACCCAAATATGGCTGTGCGAGGTCCATACCACTTCATGAGTACATAGGCCACCAGACTAAAAGTGCCCAGTCCAAATATTACACTGGTCAGTCGTAGCGTCGTCACTAGCGTAAATGGCGTCACTATATCCAAGACGCGTTGAAGCCCTGTCACTGGCAAGAACAGCGGATTGTCTACTACTGCGTGCCAACTCCGGCTGTGTTGAGCGGCACGAAGTTCAGGAGCACTTAGCCCGTTACCTGGCAGCGAGTCAAGCCGATAGGTCAGTAGTAGCGCGACGACTAGCATGGCGGCGCCAATAACTAGCCATTTTCGCCATGACAGCGACTTCGCTTTTTTTCGTCTCATGTACTTCCAGTATACCGGTTGTGGTTTGTTTTGCCCATCTTACTGAAACGGTACATCCGTATGGCGCTTGTCGAGGGATCGGAATCTCTGTTTGTCATTATCGAAATAAAGCTCAAAGTTACCAACGGGACCATTACGGTGTTTTTTGACCAGTATGTCAGTAATCTTCTTTCGTTCAGTCTCGGGATTGTAGTAATCCTCTCTGTAAATAAACGCAACAACATCAGCATCCTGTTCGATTGAGCCCGATTCTCGGAGATCGGCGAGTTGAGGTATCTGAGGATTGCGACTTTCGACAGATCGACTAAGCTGACTCAGGGCAATCAGTGGTACGTTCAATTCTCGTGCTACCCCCTTTAGTCCGCGAGAAATCTCAGATATTTCTTGAACTCGGTTGCCTTCGCTGCCATATCGCCCACCGCCACTCATGAGCTGTAAGTAGTCAACGATGATGAGACCCAGGGGTCGTTGGTGTGCTTCACGGCGGGCTTTTGTGCGCAAATCACTAACGGTGATACCTGGGGTGTCATCTATAAAAATCGGCGCTTCGGATAATGTGCCCATGGCCTGCCCGATTTTCTCAAAGTCCTTGTCTGTCAGGTTACCGGTACGAAGTGCCCAGGCGTCTACACCCGACTCCATCGATAACAGCCTGTCGACGAGCTGTTCTTTGCTCATTTCTAGACTAAAAATGAGAACTGGCTCTTGGGCCTGTACGGCTACATTGTGTGCCAAGTTGAGCTGAAAGGCGGTTTTTCCCATGGAAGGCCTAGCAGCCAAAATAAACAAATCGGATCGCTGCAGACCCGCCAACAAGTTATCCATATCCTTGAAGCCCGTCGGGATACCTCGTAGTTTTTGCTTGTCCTTGTGTAGGTCATCAAGTCGCTCAAAACTCTCCGAGAGAATGTTCTCGATGCTAATGATATTTTGTTTTACGTGACGCTGTGAGACTTCAAAGAGTCTTGTTTCGGCTTCTTCAATAACCTCTTTAATACTTTTCGTCTCATCCGTGCTGGTGGTGGCAATTTCTTGGGCAGCACCCATCATTCTGCGTCGCACAGCCTTCTGCGAGACGATGTCAGCATATTGCTCAGCATGAGCAGCGGTCGGCACGAAATTGGTTAGTTCAGTCAAGTAACTCGGGCCACCGACTAGATCGAGGTACCCATTATTTTTTAGTTGATCGGCCAGTGTCAGTACGTCAATCGGACTACGCTTTTCGTATAGCTGCATGACGGCATCAAAGATTCGTTGGTGTCGAATATCAAAAAAATCAGTTGCCCCAATAGAATCGGCAATTTTAACCACGGCATCACCATCGATAAGGATAGCGCCTAACAGAGACGCTTCAGCGTCCACATTCTGTGGTTCAGTTTTTGACGTTGGCTCCACGTCTCCTCCTTTGTACTACGATTCTAGCAGTTCGCCGCCGCCAAAAATATTGCTTACGGTTGCTAAAGATGAAGTAGGAATCTGAGCAGTCGGTTCCGGGTGATCTGGATTGGCAGCACCTATCGGTTGCTGTAGTGGTGTCGCTTCACTGTCTTGGACGCACGAAATTGAAATGTGCTCCCCCGTTAATTCGTGTAACTTTTCTTCAATCAACTTGCGATGTTTGGCCTCGTTCATTCGATTTTGGTGGAATGCAAAGCGAAATCGCAGGCTTAATTCTCCACTGCCAAATTCCGGCTGCGCCATACGCATGATACCGTACAAAGTGTTATGGGTTGCCTTGAGTGAATCAAGTAGCTGTGGCCATACATCTTCAGGGACGGTAGCGTCGCTCTTTTTGACTTTGGCAGCTCTGGTTTCGGTGTCTTTGGAGATTGTCGGAGGCGTCACCTCTGGTTTGATGGCTGGAGTCGGGGTAACCATTTTCTTGGCTGGTGGCGGAGTTTCTGGTGCAGTTGGCGTGGCTTCCGTCACTACTGCGGAATTGGATGGTCTTGTCGGTAGGCTTTCTAGCAGACAAATCTCCAACATGCGTGCAGGGTCGCTGGCAGCTGGTACATCTAGCAAGCTTCTGAGTAGCGACAATTGTGCATCGTAAGCAAGCTGAGGTGTTTCTGCCAAAAGAGATTGGCGGAGAAAATTACCGAGTTGTTTGGCAACTGCAGTGGGCCTAAAGCCCTGGTCGTACAGATAGTCAAGTTGAGTAATTAGTTCGTTGGCATTTGCCGATTGTAGACCTTCGGCAATGGACTGCAAAGCTGCTACAGGTGGTACCCCAAGCATAGCTTCGGCGATTTGTCTCGTGACTTTTTCAGCGCGATTACCGGCCTGATCCAGCAGACTAATGCTGTCGCGGAAACTGCCAGCTCCGTGTTCAGCAAATAATTCCAGTGCATCATCGTCAATGCGTATTTTTTCCTGTTCGGCGATGGTCTTGAGATGGCCAACGACTTTGCTTTTCTCTACGGGGCGGAATACGTACCGTTGAGTTCGACTGATGATTGTCTCTGGCAGTTTATGAACCTCTGTTGTAGCTAGGATAAATATAACGTGTTCAGGTGGTTCTTCGAGAGTTTTGAGGAGCGCATTGAATGCTGGCGTAGTCAGCATGTGGACCTCGTCGATTATGTAGACTTTGTATTTTGCGCTAGCGGGTGCCATGTAGACTTTTTCGCGCAAGTCACGGATCTCGTCGATACCTCTGTTAGATGCGGCGTCAATTTCGATAATATCAATATGGTTGTCTTCGTGCTCGTAGGCGAGTCCATTGATTTCGTGCGCTAATATCCGAGCAATGCTGGTCTTGCCCACGCCCCGAGGACCCGTGAAAAGGTACGCGTGACTCACGCGTCCCTGCTTAAGTGCGGCCGATAGTGTGTCGGTGATATGCTCTTGGCCAACAATATCGCCGAGTCGCTTTGACCGGTACTTTCTGTATAAAGCCTGCCCCATTACTCACTATTATACTCGTGCTTTAGTCGAAAATCTGCTGTAAAATGCACGATTCAACTGTTGAAAAGCCGACACAAACGCGCCGGCTGTCAGACTAGTCAAAGCTATTATAGGGCGGCTTCGAGGGCAGCCCACTCGGCGTTGCTGTCGTCTTCTGGGACGTTCACGCTGACCTGGTCACCTGGTTTTGCCTTGAAATAAGTGACGCTGGCTAGCAAGACGCGGAATTTTTTGCTGTTCGCATCGACAAAATAATGACCGTTTTCCAGAATGAGCGCACCAACAATTTGCTTTCGCGGCACGGGACCGATCTGCTTGTACAGGAATGCACCGTCATCAGCAATGGTTAGCTTCAGGATATCTCCCTGAACCAGCTTGGATTTGCTAGCGTAGTTGGCCGGAACTGGGTATGTTTTGCCGTCACTGCCAACCATGTTTTGACCGTCGAATACGCCTTCGATGACCTTGCCGAGTGTATCTTCACGGGCAACGGGGGCAACTTTAGCATCATCACCAACAATACTCACTAGTAATTCGGTTGCTGCAGCCAAACTTGTCTCAGCCTCCTGTATCAGGGTGCGGAGTCGTTTGACCTGTTTCTCTGGGACATCTGCCATTTTGTGTTACCTTTTCCAAATCTTCAAACGTAAGTGTTTGTTTGCACTTCACCCTAAAAGTACCATGGTTACCCTGTCAAGTCAAAAGGCTACCCCCTACCTGTGGATAACTTCATTATCTATCTGGGCGCTGGGCTACCGATAACCCCGGCAAGACATTGTCCCATGCCTCAGCAGGTGTATCACTGTCTACTTGCTCAATCAGATCACTAACGTCGAAGTATCTGTCGATAAGCATCTTCGGTATATCCCGCGAACCAAGGCCGTGACCAAAGTATTCGTCAAAAATCTTCCGATAACCAAGATGCCACGTCATGTCAGTTTGTCGTGGAAAGCTAATCCCGCCCTTTCTGGGAGCACTACCCATTGTCCGATAATAGTTGGCGATCAGTAGTGCTTCGGGCATCGCGGTACCATCTTCTAGATTAGCCCGCCCTACGGACAGAATAGGTGCAACTGCTCTGCCAATATAATCCTCACCATTTAGTTCTACCGAATACTGAAGGGGTTCCAATGCAGCCCTTTCGGGTAGGCGAGCATAACGCTCGCCAAAATTTGCCGGCAAGCGGAATGTATGTGCCCCACTTTGCATCATGACCTCAAGCGAGCCGAGCGAATTGCCAATCCGTTGCAATTCAAAAAATGTGTCCTCTTCAGGGTTTGGCGTGCCGGGCCGACGCCCAGCTATCGGATCAATGTCAACACCTCCAAAGGCCAGCGCGAAGGCACTAACATCAGTCGTTCTGCCATCAAGGTTGTCTACTATGTAGGCGGCAGCATTATCCATCGCTTCAACGCGGCTCCTTGCGGTCATTTCATCAATTTGCCGTAATTGCTGCCTAATGTCGGTAAACGCGGCAGTCGCTTCTCTTCCGTGCGCCATGAGTTCTCCTTTGAAGCCTATTATTCTACGCTCTGGGGGTGAGCGCAAGCACAAGGACAATCAAAAACCGCCCCGGAGGGACGGTTTTTGTGCCTAAGTTACGTGTGATTAGGCAAGTTCGACAGTAGCGCCAGCGTCCTCGAGGGCTTTCTTGGCGTTTTCTGCGTCTTCTTTAGCGGCTTTCTCGAGCACAGGCTTTGGTGCGCCGTCTACGAGAGCTTTCGCCTCACCCAGACCAAGACCGGTCAGGTCCTTAACAGCCTTAATGACCGCAACTTTCTGAGCGCCAGCGTCCTTCAGAACGACGTCGTATTCGCTCTTTTCGTCAGCGGCGGCTGCACCAGCGTCACCGCCAGCAGCCGGGCCAGCAACTGCAACAGCTGCAGCAGCAGGTTCAATACCGTATTCGTCCTTTAGGACTGTTTTTAGTTCGTTTACTTCGAGAACTGTCAGTTTTGTCAGTTCTTCGGCTAGTTTCTTTACATCTGTAGCCATGATTATCTCCTTACTGAATGATATTAGGCCGAAGCCTTTGCCTCTACGCCGTCTAACAGAGCGTGTAGGTTGCCACTAAGGGCGTTAGTAACGTCATGAACTGGGCTGAGCAGCATAGCAACAGTTTCAGCGATAAGCTGGTTCTTGCCAGGCAGATTTGCTAGTGCCTTGACATCGTCGGCTGATACAAAAAGGCCCTCTGGGCTAATTGCACCGACAAATTCAATCGATGGGTTGGTTTTTGCAAATGTGCTAAGCACCTGAGCGGCTGCGACTTCGTCTTCGCCGTTAAAAGCGTACAGGAGCATGCCTTCCAGGGCGCTTGTCTCAACAGCTTTGAGCCTGTCGTCACCCTGTAGGGCTTGGACTACCAGGCGGTTTTTAACCACCTTGACCTTAGTACCGTTGTCGCGAGCGTCGCGGCGTAGCTGCTGCATGGCCTTCACCGTCGTTCCTTGATATTTGGCAACGACGGTCATTTTTGACTCCTTCAGCAGGGTGCTGACTTCGTCAATGACGTCACTTTTCTGTGATTTAGTTAATGCCATTTGGATATATCTCCAATTTGGTTACTTAAAACGGTTATCGACCTCTAGTTGAACCGTTATGTTGCCGTAAAAAATACGCCTTTGGCAAAGACGCATAAAACATTCATAAGAATTGTTTTACCTCGGCGACTGATTAAGGACTTATATAATTAATTATATAATTTCCGGTCGCTGTCTTTGGCAACTTAAGACTAATTATATCTGTTAGGCGACTAAAAATCAAGCGCTGGTACCTGATGTAGTTACCAAAACTTCTGTTTCACGAAGCGCAGTGACAACTTGTAACTTTGGCGGAGGAGCACCAGCGAATCGGCATCTACTCAGTAGATTGGCTTGTAGACATTTCTCCAAGATAAATTCGTTGTCGCCTGCGTAGTTCCTCGGCATCGAATTTTGCGAGTTCGAGCGGATCGATACCTGTAGCGTGGTGCGCGGCATAGATACCCTCTACGTCTTCTTCCAGTAAACGTCTGGCCAAGACATCTATACTATCTGGATCTTCCTGTTGCCCGAGGCGGTGTCCTCCGGTAATTTCTTCTTCTGGCCGAGGGTCCCTGGTAACATACCTTTTTTCATCCATAGTGTACCTACTCCTAGTCTGCCACCATTGAGTCGGGAGCAACGAAGCCACACTCACGCTGATAGTCTGTATCCGTTACGACAAGTGTGCTGTGAGAGACCGCTTCTCTAGCGGCTCTTTTGGCGGCTACATCAAAGGGATCGCGCAGCAAGTCGGGATCTGCGTCCCAGTACCTCAGCAGTGCTTCCTCTGCACTGCTCATGCGATGTGCTGTTGTGTTTGTAACTGGCTGGTGAAGTACACCCCGTTCATTGTTAGCCATTTTTGTTAACTCCATTCTTACTTTGCATAGTTTTTAGCATACTGATGTTTTACATATCCATTACTTCAAATACGACCTCAGTTGGTACACCGTAGTCACCACCGTTCATGCTGGCTTGGACAGCTAAGACAGCAGGACTCCTGTCCCCGAATGTAGCATAAAAATCTTCCCAAGTTGGCCCGACCACGTTATCAGTTGTCGCTTCTGGTGTTTGTTGTGTCATTGATTTTCTCCAAAATTTAAAATAGGCTTCGGTTGAAGCCTATTGCTTGGTTTCGGGGCTGTGCGGTGAGCTATCGCTCGGTGGCTTCAACCATAGTGAAGCACAGCCCTTGTAGGCCGAGAATAATGAGAATGAGTTGCTTCGCTTGGTTAAAGTTCACAATGCGAACCATTTAACTCTCCCGAAAGTCACTTGTCAAGTTTTTTAGCGTTAGCGTTACCCTTGACAGCGTGAGATATATCACGTAGTATTTATCGTTGGAAAATTATATATGGGAAGTACCAGCAGAGGCACAGTCGAGAACCTATCAATCGCAGAACGTCGAATTATTGTTACTGCTGCTGGGCTTGTTAGTCGTTACGTCGATACTCGTGACCGAGAAGTACGCCTACCGCTTATAGCAATGACAAGACGTTGCCTGGAGGTTGTTACCGGAACGAGACGTCCAGCACCACATAGCGGCCTTCCGATCAGTCCAGTCACTCACGAAGTGGTCTTGGAGGCGGATCAAGCGGGTAAGTTGGATGTTGCCGCACAACAGATGTTGGCACGTATGGCAACCATGGGAGACCCGGTGGCCGCTTGTGAGCGACTCGGTCAGGTTGAGACAACGGTCTTTGACGTGCCTTTCCTGAGTGATGCTGGCCTAGAGCTGAACCGTGTTACTATCCCCGATGATGCGTTGGCGCGCTATACATTACACAATATCGATACTGGTCTGGATACACCATCCAAACTATAGATTTTGCAGCTTAAACTGCGTGTAGCGTTCAGCGGCGAGGCGTGTAAGTGCCTCGTCTTCGCCTTGATTCACGAATTTCATGGCCTCACCAAGCAACGGATGCACTTGGCTGAGTTTTTCATGCATCTGTAGTACCAACTTACGATAGCCAGGGTGACCTTGTGGGCTAGTCCTGAGTTCGTGTAGGTGGAACGCTTCGCGGGCATTGTACGTGACCTTCCAGCGCATGCGGTGACCCATCAGTGTGGCGTATTGAGCATCGACTTCGTGACCGGCGCGTTGCAGGACGCTGTATAGCTTTAGGCTTAAATCAAAGCACGCTTCAAACTGATCTGTTAAGCCGGCATCTTCGACTAACTTCGGTATTTCATAGCCGTAGCGTGGTGTTAGTTGCTGCCAATTTAGGTCATCAACCATGCGGTGACGTTGCAGGTCACGGAAAATACCATAGTCACAGACCAGATCCCAACTGTAGTGAGCTTTTTCCAGAGCCCTACCCGGTTTGTGGCGACGGTTGAGGCGTTCGCCCATATAGGCATCAAAAACACTCAAGCGTTTTTCATAGTGCCAGCCAGCAACTTCGTCGCGGATCTTCCGTAGTGGCTGGTCGACATGTTCGTACAGCATGTCGGCGACAATATCCAACTCGTTACGTGGCCAGACATCAGTGAGTGTAACGGGCTCACCAGCCTCGCTGTAACCTGCGGGCAGATACTCATCGGCTAGCTCTCTGACAGCTTCCTCTGTGTTGGCACGGTATGCAATGGTGGCACCGCCACGTTCTGGTTTGTCGGCACGTTCTAGGAATGTCGGCGTCACTTTCCGTCCGGCGTCTAGTAGCTGCTGGCCCACGGTCCGGGCCTCTTCTAGGCGATCACTTTGCAGGTGCATAATCAGGCTTTCCAGCGCCTGTCCGGAGGCAAAAATACCAACCGTAGAAGTTGTAGCAACCGGCAATACCGCTCGGGCCGCATCGCAAGCCTGGGCACGGACAGCACCCTTCCACGCGACATCTCGTTCTTCTTTTGGCGTGTCAGAGTTGCCGGCAACGTAATCGGTTAATTCGTGTACCATCTGAGAATAGAGTGCGAATATCTCGTCCATGATATCGCAGTAGATTTGTTTGATGCGCTCGTCAAAATGCTCCGGCACGTGGTAGCGATACTTACCGTTCTGATCTTTTTCATCGAAGTAAATGTAGCGCGTTGACTGTTCTAGATATGCGGCCAGCCTGCCCCACTCAAGTTTTTTGGTTAACAGATTCGAGGCGTTCTCCACAACCAGGTGGATACCTGTCAACTGTTGTACCGAGTCGTCTCCGTAGGCAGTAATGACGCGTTGCAGCAGTTTTTCGTCCTTGCCCATGGCGTGCGCAAATTCATCTAGAATCGTTATACGCATATCGTCAGCGCGGCGACTGAGGCGTGCCATGGCGGCCGCAATAGTAACGGGGCTGAGCTTGTCGCCAAAGGCGTAAACATTGCCCTCAGTGTCAGTGACGGCATCAGACAAGTAATTTCGCCCAGCATCCGTCATGACCGTGTGGCGGCCTTGCTTTTCAACATAGGGATTATCAGCCGTTTGATTCGGTGGTTGAGCAGTTTTTTCGCTGGCAATTGCTGATCGATTGGTTTTTTCTGGCAGCAACGGTGCTATCTTTTCCCACAGGATTTTATGCACCTCGTCGATACTCAGTAACTTGTCACCGCGAACACAGTCAATACGAGTGAAATCCTTCGGGAATAGCTGACACATGTCGTCGTATACCTCTACAGCTCGGCTGAGGTGGTTTAGGTCGGCTTCATGAAGGTCGCGTTTTTTAGTGGTGTAGCTACGAGCTTCTTTCTGGTCGACCAGCTGTTGTGCGGTTTCGGCCGGAACTCGAAGTACGAAATTAGCATCTGGACGCGGAATGTGAAGCATCTGAAATTCTAAGTTATCCAGCCAAATAAAATAGCCGCGTCGTTCCTCGGCATTAGCAAATTTCGTGCCTTGATGACCCATATTAGAGCCAGTAAAGCGATTTGTGATGACTACCTTGCCAGCCTCTAAGGCTTTTCTGATCTGGAATGAGGCTTCGTAACGGTCCAGGGCGTAGAATAGCGAGCCAGTGTACGGGCCAACCTCGTCTGACGTCCCATAGCCACCGTTTAGGTATTTGCGCACGAAATAACTAGAGTCCTGTTCGTATTGTGGAAAATCAAAGGTTGCTACATCATACCCTTCGCTCTCAAGCCTCTCAACCAATCGCTTAAACTGCGTCCCCTTACCAGACCCGTCGGTACCCTCTATGGCAATAAAAATGCCGTTTGAGCTCGGTTTTGCGGGGCTCATCGCGCTTTTAAACCTTGAATAGGCTCCGGCAGGGCCCGTTTATCTTTGTAGGCGCGTGGCAGCATCAGCTCTGGTCGCCAGTTTTTGATTAATTCGTTAATGTCGGTGCCACTTTGATATTTGCCGCTAAAGTCGTCGTCGCGTCCTTTGCCATAGTTACCGTCAACCTCGCCCGTTTCCAGGAAAACGATCTGAGCAATTCGCTCACCAACCGGTAGCAGTACGGTTTCGTGTTGATTAAGATTGTAGATTTCGAGCGTCAGGCGGTTGATGTAGCCCGGGTCAATCCAGCCAGCGTCAAAACAGACTGCAATACCATTACGACCCCAGCTGCTGCGTGACTTTACTTCGCAGGCACCTGGCGGCCGGATACCAAAGAATTCATGGGTATGCGCCAAAATACGTTCACCAGGACGCAGCGGAATCACCGGGTGCTCTGCTGGTATACCCTCGAGTAGCGCAACGCCGTTGGCGGCACACCAGTCAGCATGTGGTACGGCCTGCAAGGCGGGCCCAAAGTAGCGGCGCACATCCGCCTCATCAAACGGATTGTATACATAGCCGGCCTTTTCCTGGCCGGTTCGGTAGTAATAATGCCCGAGCGTCACGTCCAAACTGGCGTGACTCACGTGCTTGTCATTAAACGGTACGCAGACGATGTGCCCCCCATCGATCGCCTGACGTATCTGCGTGTTGCTAAACACACCCATTAGTTGTTAACCCTCCAAACTAGCTATATTTTCGCAACTATTTGCCGTAAGCGCAAATGTAAAAAGTACATTGGTTTTTGGCTTGTCGAATTGGCAGTTATGTCAACCGCTTGGTTGCCACGAAATGACAAATGTAAAAATTTCGCTTTGCATTTAACAGAGGCCGTGTTACGTAACATGCTACGTAACACGACCTCCTCGATGTGCTATGTCTTAGTTGACGCTCGTCAGCTCAACCGGAATCGACGGACCCATAGTTGTTGTCAGGTGAATGGCCTTTACATATGCACCCTTCACACTAGTGGGCTTGTTGGCTTTGAGGCTGGCAAATACGGCCTCTGCATTAGCGACAAGCTTATCTGCGCCAAAGCTGACCTTGCCGATGCCTAAGTGAACAATGCCGGTGCTATCAACGCGATACTCTACACGACCAGCCTTGGCTTCGGTGACGGCTTTGTCTAGGTCGGTAGTGACGGTGCCACTCTTTGGGTTGGGCATTAGGCCGCGTGGACCGAGTAGGCGGGCGTACTTGCCAAGTTTTGGCATATTTGTTGGCGTGGCGATGAGAATATCAAAGTCAATTGTTCCCTTTTCCAGAGCCTGCGTGATGACTTCAACGCCACTAACATCAGCCCCTTTGACGGTGTCGTCACTAAACACGGCGATACGAACAGTTTTACCAGTACCCGATGGCAAGACAAGGTTGTCACGAATGTTTTGGTCGGCGTGACGTGGGTCAACGTTTAGGTTGACGTGGAGTTCGACTGTCGCGTCAAACTTGACGGTGCTCGTTTTGGTTGCCAATTCTAGCGCTGGCTTCAGTTGGTATACTTTGTCAGCTTCGATCTGTTCGGCTGCTTTACGGTAGCCCTTGGCGCGGCGCTCCAAACGGCTGCGGGTGGGCTTTACAGCTTTTTTCGGCTTTTCCGCCTCTTGTGCGACTTCCTCATCACGGTGCTGCTGGTGTTCTATCTTCTCAGCTTTAGCTTCTGCCTCGGCGATGCCCTTAGTGCTGCGTTTGCCGGCCTTGGCGGTTGGCTTAGTAGTGTCAGTTGGTTTTTCCGCCTCCGGTTCTGCACCGGCAGCCTGTAAAGCTGCTTCGATTTCAGCAATTGTATTCTTGCTACTCACATCCAACTTTAGTTTGTGAGCTTGCTCTAGTAATTCGGCTTTCTTGGCCATTATTGTTCTCCTTCCGTGGTGCTGTCGGCTCCCGCCTCCCACGCGTTAATTATTCTTGTCCACACTCCACCAAACATGGTCATTGTGGCTAGGTTACCTGGCAATGGCTTTCGAGGTGCTGCGCCCTCTTCGGGCTCTCTGGCGATCCTCTCGCCCCAAAACTCTTCTACTATCTCAGGATCTACTCCTGCAAATAGTTCTTCGTTTGGATCAAATAATTCGGTCATCGTTTCCTTCCGTGGTGCAATCGGCTTTCGCCTCCCACAGGTTATCTGTTAAAAATCCCAAGTTCCGTCTGGCTCTTTGGCCGCGAGGTCTGCATTTGGATTTGCGGTACCTGGCGTGTAGTCGTTCCTGTCCCTGAAGCCATTCGGTAAGATTTGACCAGCGTCAACTTCTTCTGGGAGGGGTAGCTCCGGCACCGTTTCGCTCATTTTAGGACTCTACCTCTACGCCCATACTTCGTGCAGTGCCGGCAACCATCTTCATAACGGCTTCGACATCGTCAGTGTTCATGTCCATGGCTTTTTCTTCAGCAATCTTACGAAGATCGGCCTGGCTGAGTTTCTTGGCTATCTTTTCAGTGTTTGGACGACCCGAACCCTTTTGGATCCCCAGGGCTGCGCGAATACGATCGTCAGTCGGCTCTGCAACTACACGGAAGTCCATGGTGCGGTCATCATAAATAGTGATGTGTGCCGTCACGGTCTTGCCCTGCATGTCCTTGGTCGCGTCGTTAAATGGATTGATAAAATCCATCATATTAACACCGTACTGACCGAGCGTGCTACCAACGGGTGGAGCCGCGCTGGCTTGGCCACCACGAATCTTCATCTTAAGATTGGCCTTAACTACTTTAGCCATATCGTTTCCTTTCTATTGCGAGGGTTCATCTTCCGGCGAGTACCGGTTTGAAGCAAGATTACTAGCTCTCCTACATAATTTTGTAGTGCGTAACTGCAGAAATTGTACCAATTTTTCACCTTTTTGTCCATAGAAATGTGTTTGTGCTTGCAAATCATACTGAAATGTTATATTATCCTAATAGTTGTTAGGAAAGTTTAATGCGAAAAACGAAGAAGATTACTAAGGTACGCATACAGAAGCAGCGCTCACAGAAGCGTTTATTTGCGGGCGTAATGGTATCACTACTAATTGCAGCAACAGCGTACCAGGTCGTGAACCAGCGTATCAGCGCCTCGTCTAATGCCGCCTCGATTAGGATGGTGACATACAACGTACTCATTAGCACTACTTCAAAACAGACCATTTCCGATATAAAAAGAATCGTTTCACTCAAGGATCCGGACGTGATCTCGCTACAGGAACTGTACCAACACGGAAAGCGCAACGAAGTCCTAAAAGCGATTGCTTGTAACGACGGTTGTGCCTACGAGGCCTACGCACCGAACGGTGGTGGGGCAAAAGAAGAGCTAGTCATTTTATGGAAGCGAAGCCATTATTCCCTCGATACCAGCGGTAGTATCAAGACTGCAGACGGTTGGAACGAACTCGGTCGCCATCACGGCGCCCTTTATTTCAATTTCGTTAAACTCAACGATATTACTTCACCCGAAAGGCAGATTATTGTCGGGACAAACCACCTGCCATCACTGGTTGACCGCGATGATGATGGTCGACCTAACTGGAAAAAAATGCCAAAAAGAGTGGCCGCCTACAAGCAGCACATGCAAAAGGTAAACGAAAAAATCAGTTTCTGGAATACGAACTGTCAAAACGCTGCTATTTTCATCACCGGTGACTACAATGTCAATTATCGCAAGGACAGCAAAGTGAAGGTTAGTTTCTTCCCGTACGCCTCTTTTGCTAAGGTTGATGGACACTCGAACTGGCAAACGACTCCATTCGCAACAAACCATCCTAAAGCTACGACACTAGTACCATCCCCACCGATACCGGGTCAACCAAAGAACCGTCTCATAGATTACGTCTTCTTAGTTAAGAATGGCGCAGCGATTGATATTACTGGTAGCTCGATCATATCAAAGCAAATGCACTCCGACCACAACGCAGTCGTCGCAAGCTATAAATACCAATAAATCGAACTAGTCTGTCTCGGACACGACGTTGCCAGTCGCCAATAATACGTCTTTAATGGCGCCGATCTCGCGATTAATGGCTATGCCCTGCTGCGCAAGAGTGACATTATGGTCTGACGGCTCAATGATTGCTTGCTCCATTGCGACGTGAACCACTCGCCTGAGATGTTTACGGTGTCGATGGAATAATTTTGGCGAAACCTCACGCTCATCTGTCTGTAACGGCGTTATTACCTCATCAAAGATTTCCGTCACTTGTCCTGTCAGCGTAGCGTCACTATGCAGTGTTGCTATTGGCTGGGCATGCGCTGCTAGCGTGTCTATTGCCTGGAGTGCTTCCTTAGCGTCACTGCACGTACTATCAGCGATCTTGCCGAGCTGCCGGGCGGTCACGAATAAAGGATTAAAACCAGGGTCCTGGATATTAGCAACGCCGAGCACCAGACTATCTCTTGCAGTCAAAATAAATTTGCGGCTAAACCGTATGTTCTCTGCCATTTCAGCGCTGCCGTCGTTAGTAACGATTTGCTGCCGCAGCAAATCATAAGGTAACACTGACAATATCTGGGTAGCCATGGCATGCAACGCCTCAGAGGACCAATCCGTAACCGCTAACCGGACATCGTCGGCCCACTCACCGATTGGTTGTGGCCGGATCGGCCGCGCACTGGCCAAGAGGTCATCCAGTTGGCCAAGTACCGGATGATAATCTGACCACCCGATGGTAGTTCGCATTAGACTCGTTTGACTTGCAGGCTGTCCAGCTCGACCGGTGTTTCGCGGCCAAACATGTTAACAAGGACTTTTAGCTTGCCTTTGGCGGCGTCAATTTCGTTAATGGCACCATCAAAGCCCTTGAACGGACCATCGATGATATTGACGACTTCACCAAGTGCAAAGTCAATTTTGTGTTTAGGCTGCTCAAGACCCATTCGCTTCTGAATCTTTTCAATTTCGTCCTGACCGACGGGTGTTGGATCGGTGCCAGAGCCTACGAACCCTGTGACTGACGGGGTGTTACGGACGATGTACCAGGCATCTTCGCTTAGCTTCATTTGTACTAGGACGTAGCCCTGGAAAATTTTCTTCTCGACGACTTTTCGCTTGCCGTTTTTTATCTCGATCTGTTTTTCCTTCGGTACGAGTACTTCAAAGATCTTGTCTTTCATGTCCAATGAATCCGCACGCTGACGGATAGATTCGGCCACCTTTTCTTCATAGCCACTGTACGTGTGTATGGCATACCATTGCTTGGTTGCGTCGTATCGTTTGTTGCTCATTACTTTAGTAACACCTCTTTAAATAATTTATCTAGGACAAAATCGATGAAGGCAATCGCGACACCGAATACTGCCGAAAAAGCCAACACTGCAAAGGTTAATCGCCAGGTCTGGCGCCAGTTTGGCCAGGTAACAAGTCGCAGCTCCTTGAAGCTGTTTCGTACGTATGGCGGCGCTATGACATGGCCAATAATTCGACCGATGAACCGAAATGGCTTCCACCATTTGGTTTGCCAGAAACCCCAGCTAGCAATTTTACGAAACGGCCAGCCAATTGCGGCAAGTACTCGTCGCCTACGACTTCTTGGTTTTGCCAATTTGCCCTGTGCGGTTAGTTGACGTTGACGAACTGTCTCTGCCGGCGCCTTTAAGCGTCGTTTTGGCCGCTTTTCGGCCGATTTGATGTCTTTTGCCACCGTAGGTTTGCCCCTTTACAAACTAAAAAGCCTGCATTTTGCAGGCCTTATCAAGTCAAGTTTAGCACACGTATCACCAGAGGTCAATGACTAATCTAGGCTCATCTTGATTACGATACGGTATTATAGAGTCATGTCAGAAGCGCTCATCGTCTTCTTGTTGGTTGCGGTCACACAACTCGTGATTTGGGCTCCACCCCTCTGGAAATATCATGTTTTAACCGCACGCGCCTACCTGGTTGCCACTACATTGTCGTATACCTGGCTACTGATAGACAACCCAACCTTCCTGGTAGTTTTGCTTGGTTGTTTGGCAGCGTATCGCCTCGTTAACCTGGGTCGAGTGGCCAAAAATCGTATGCGTGACGAATATCTTCGTGGTGTCACATGGCGAACCGCTTGGTGGTTTTTATCAATCGAAATTATAAGCGTTAGTGTATGGTGGCTGCTTTCACGCATGGATCGTGACGCGGGTGCCTTTTGGTATTTGTTGATAGTGTTCCAGGCAGTATTTGCGGTAATTCTGCTCCTGGTGACGTCTCGACACATGTATGCAACGCGACCACCCAAAAAAGTCGCGACTGTCAGTACGAAGGCTCTGCCGAGCTTAACAGTCGCAGTGCCGGCTCGTAACGAAGACGAGGCGCTTCGACGTTGTCTGGAGGATCTGGTTGCCAGTGACTACCCAAAGCTTGAGATTATTGTCCTAGATGATTGTTCGCAAAACCGCAATACGCCGGAAATTATCCGTAGCTTTGCTCACGCTGGCGTGCGTTTTATTGCTGGTGTTGAAGCCGAAGAATATTGGTTAGCCAAAAATTTTGCTTACCAGCAATTGGCGGATGTAGCCAGTGGCGAATACATCCTATTTTGTGGTACTGACGCACGGTTTGAGCCAGGCAGCCTACGGCTGCTGATCGAAACGATGCTGCACAAGAAAAAGAACATGGTCAGCGTCATTCCCCGCAATGTCGTACCTAAAAATCAGATCGGTCTCGCCATGCTCGTCCAGCCAATGCGGTACGCATGGGAAGTCTCACTACCACGCAAGACGTTTCGTCGTCCACCAGTTCTCAGTACTTGTTGGGTAATCCAACGAAAGCTACTGGAAAACTCGGGCGGATTTAAAGCTGTCAGCCGTTCTGTGGTGCCAGAAAGCTATTTTGCCAGAGTAGCCGTAGTGCACGATGGCTACAGTTTTATGCAAAGTGATCAACGGATCGGTATTCGCTGCGACAAAGACTACGGTACGCAGCACGACACAGCGACACGTACGAAGTACCCCCAGCTACATCGCCGTCCGGAACTCGTCTTTCTTTTAACGCTCGCAGAACTGATAACAATACTGCTACCGCTGTGTCTCTTGGTAGCCAGTATTGGTACACCTGCGCTTCGCGGCGAAGCTATTACGGGCGGTATCACGACAGTCGTATTAGTCTTGTGGTACATGCTTGTGGTCACATTTACCTATCGGCGGCCAGTCTGGCTCAGTTTAATTGCGCTGCCATTTGCGGTACTGCACGATGTTGCGTTACTTAATTATTCCATGCTCAAATACGAATTCTCAGCCGTACTCTGGAAAGGTCGCAACATTTGCATACCGGTTATGCGAATAGAGAGGTCGTTAAAGACCAAGTCCTAGTGAGACAGTACTCGCAACGACCCCAGCCGTGGTACCAGCATTAAATAACTGACTCGAGAGGTCGTGTCTGAGGCTGAATACACCAACCGCATAAGGTCCGTCAAGAGACCCTAGTGGATATACTCTGACAGAAACGTAAAGTCGTCGACCGTTTTTATGATGATGATAACTGTGATTCGGTAGTGAGTCTGTATAACGACTCCAAGCTTCTAGGTTTTCTGGTGTCCGTGCATTTCCGATAGCAGGCAGCTTTGACTCTGTATCAATATGCGAGAACGATAGCTCTTGAAGTTCGTTTCTTTCGTACCCTAATATTGTAGATGCAGAATCACTGGCAGCGATAATTTTGCCTGTTGGCATGAATGCCAGTACGTATCGATCCTGATTCTTTCCGATTAGCATATCGAATGAATGAAGTAAATTGATATTACCACAACGTGGGCATTTGACTTCCAATACGCCCATACCAAGCAAACCCTTAAATAGGAGTTTGTTGCACTTTTCGCATCTACGATCGTTCAAACTAACTGCCAACATTGCTACTACAATAGTAACACAGTAGCAATATTAATGTGGTTCACTGTCAATGTTTGGGACAGTGACTTCAAACTCAGAGCCTCTGTTTAGCTGGCTAGAAACTTTGATATCGGCTTGTAATAACTTAGCGAGCTTAGCCGTGACATACAGACCTAAGCCAGTGCCATTCGTGGAGCGGGTTCGAAAATCCTCTGATCGGAAAAACTTGTCAAAAATACGCTTTTGGTCCTGTCGACTGATGCCGATTCCAGTGTCTTTGACGACAAATTTTATCCCGTTACCAGACTGGACGGCACTAATCGAGACACCACCGTGCTCGGTGTACTTCAGTGAATTCGTAACAAAGTTTTGCAGTACTTCCCTGACGTACAGCAGGCTACTACGGAGCTTGAGTCCGTCAGCGGCCCGCGCATCCAGCGTCAGGCCTTTATCGGTAGCTTGCTGCTTGTAGCTGTTTTGCAGATCATGAACCAAACTCGTAACATCAATATCTTCTGCCTCGAGCACCAAAGCACCGCGTTCGGCTCGTGATAAGGTACTCAGGTCATTTATCATGTCTGCCAAAAATAGTACTTGGTTATGTGCCTCCTCGAGCGCCTTCTTGATCGGGTCTGCTCCCGTCTTTTCCGCCATAAACTGGGCATTGCTAAGGTTGCCCTCGGCAATCGCAATAGGCGTGCGTAATTCGTGACTCACGACGCTAATGAACTCATCACGCTCTTCTTCGAGTGATTTTTCGTGGGTAATGTCGCGCAGCATAATAACGTAACCACGTTGACCGGTATCTCCGTAGCCAAGCCGCACTGGCGCAATACTGATGTATAAGTTTATTTTGCTCCCGTCTCCGTACTGCAACAGGAGATCCCTGTTCGTGGTGGGCGTTTTAACATTTTGGATAATGGTCGTAATGTCAACTGGCTGGCCATCTTTATTGACCGGCTTTAGCACGGTATGCAGTAGGTGGTTTTGCATATTGCCGTTAACGTCCAAGATATTTAGGGCGGCACCGTTGTAGAGCTGGATTTTGGTGTGCTCATCGACGGCAATAACTCCGTCAGCCATACTGTTGATGAGGCTGGTGAGCCGTTCGTGCTCTAGTTTTGCACTCGGGAGTTTCGGTTTGGTTGCACGTCGGAACATATTGCTTGCATTCTATCACGCTAATGGCAAAACGGGGTTAGCTGCACAGTCGTAACCAAACCGTATACTACACTGCTTCGAGAGTTAGGCCCGTCCTAGGGCCTGTACGTGCGTCACAGGCCCCATTTGACATGGTTGACCGAGGGTTATTTGAGGGCTTGCATAACGTTGAAGTTTGGCTGATAGCGGCGAATTTGTTTGCGTAATTGCTTTGCCTTCGGCTCGTGCTTGAGAAAACTATCCCAAAAATCCGGTCCATGATTGAGATGCCGGGTATGAATGAGTTCGTGTAGCAATACATAGTCGATGAGTTCCCACGGTAGCTGCATCAAGTACAGGTTTAGGACAATGCGTTTGTCTTGGTCGCAACTTCCCCAGCGACCTTTCAGTTGCTTGATAGACACTGATTTGTATGAAAATTCATGGCGCTCGGCAATAGCAGCAAGCCGTGAGGGTAACTGGGCTTCCGCCTCATTGCGTAGTGCCTTGGTACTAGCTTTGATAGCGGCAGACTGAACGACTTGGTCGCTAGCGTCAATTCCGGCCGGATATGAAACTCTGACTTCGGTGTTGGTAACACGAGTAGTGGGCTTCTCGGCCTGAAAATTGACGCTCAGAATCAGCCGGTGATGTTTGCCGATTTCCTGCCCATTTTCAAGGGAGTAACTGCGCTGAGATGACTGTGCTTGCAGCCACGTTCGCTTACTGTGTGCAAAAGCCAGACCAGTTTGATACGGAGCGTATGACGGAATCGTGACGCGTATTTTGCCATCAGATGTAACGCTAAGACGCATCGTGCGACTACCCCGCCGTTTATAGACAGTCAGCGGCCCAATGCCGTCCAAATTGAATTGTTTAAAAGCCATGTATTAGCGTATTACGATGTTGCGCCGCGTCATGTCGACACGACCAGAAGCTGGGTTGGGTACAAGATTAACGAGTCCGGGTTTTACGGCTTTGCTGTTGGCGTCACCACTCCCCAACATACCCAGTTCGCGCATACGGCGGGCCAGTGCTGAAAATTGAGTGTTAAAGGTGTGTTTACCGCTAACAACCACAAAATCTTCATTTGGCTTCGGGTTTTGCATATGACCCACAAGGTCGTCAAAAGTCGCCCGGTCCATTGCGGGCGAATACTTGTCGTCAGCACGGCGTCGATCTCGCTTGATGCTACGTGCGAATGAGCTCTCTAGGTCAACCTGGAACCAAACAACAACCGGAACGGCATGGCAACGTCGCGCCAGCTCGCGCAGCTCTAAGCGCTGACGGGCACGCATTGAGTTGATGTCATACACCACACTCAGGCCGGCTTCCAGGAAAGATTCGGTCATATACATCATTAGCTGGTTTACGACGTTATTTTCCTCTTTGTCGTAGCGAGGTTGCTCAAATAACTCAGCGCGAATGCGGTCGCCCTGGACATGGGCTGCCTGGACACCTTCAGCAAATTGACGAGCAAAGTACGTCTTACCCGAACCAGGGTAGCCATACAACATAATCAGTGCCGGTTTGGTTGTGGCGATTTTAGCCATATTCTATCCATGTATAGCAGATTTCTCTCTGATTGAAAAGGGGAAACAGATGACAGATGTATCATTTTCGATTATCATAAAGCAGTCTTTGCCTTCGTAGGGGAGTAGCTCAGTTGGTAGAGCACCGGTCTCCAAAACCGGGTGTCGCAGGTGAGAACTGCCTGTGGCAGTTCGCAAGGGAGACCACTCTTGCAAACTGGTTTGCAAAGATGTGGCGACGGGGTCGCGGAACGTGACCAAGTCCTGCCAGATTTGAACCTTTTCAGTAAAATTCTGTAGTAGGGGAGTAGATCAGTTGGTAGAGCACCGGTCTCCAAAACCGGGTGTCGCAGGTTCAAGTCCTGTCTCCCCTGCCAGAACTTATTCCGAAATGAAACCTACTTTTGCTACAATCCAATCATGCACTTAGATAATGGGGATTTTGGGACAGGATTATTGTTGTTAATCATTTCGGTTCCTGTGATTCTTGCAATTCTTACTCGTCATAAGCGGTCTATCGTCACTGTGGGAGTTTTATTGGCTCTTGGAGCTTACCCTGCATATGCTGCGATAAGTTTAGCGCTGACCGGCTGTTGCGGAGCGCCCAGCACAGGCCTGGAATGGGTGGGCCCACTCGTAGGAATGCTAATGTTCGGGGCAGGCATACTTCTACTATCCTTTACGTCAAAAATCAGTAGATAAACTGCGAGTTGTCTTTAATTTAAGCAAACTTGCTTGTTGAGTGTGATCTGAATCAGTAGCATCTCCGTTAGCCTTCGTTCTGCGTTTTTGTATCTTGAAAACATTGTGAATAATGCTTGCGCTCTCTCTGTATAACGCTTATACTAAAACCAAATCATTCGTCAGTGGTTTGTAAACAGAAATAGAACAGGGGTATGAAAGTATTAATGCTTGGGTGGGAGTTGCCACCTCACAATAGCGGGGGTTTAGGTGTAGCATGCTATCACCTGTGTAAGTCGCTCGCTAAAAAAGACATTGATATCGAGTTTGTACTCCCCTACGACTCCGCTGAAGACCACGAATTTATGAAAGTAACTGCCGCCATGCCCTACGGCGTCAAAACTATCCTGAAAGCCGGTATTGCGTACGACAGCTACAAATACGTCTACAAGGATGGCAAGATCGAATGGCACGACATCTACAGTCAGCAGGCCGGCTACGAGGCCGCCGTTGATGCCTTATCAGATGAGACCGACTTCGACATCGTACACGCCCATGACTGGCTTACCTTCCGTGCGGCCATGCGCCTGAAGGTCAAGCGTGATGTACCAATCGTTCTCCATGTCCACTCCGTTGAACGAGATCGCGCCGGAGGTAACGCTGGCAATCCAATGGTTCGAGAAATTGAGGAGATGGCCTTCCACATGGCGGATCACATTATCGCAGTCAGTGGGCACACCAAGAAAATGATCCACCAAGACTACAATATCCCGCTGGAAAATATAGAGGTCGTCCACAATAGCCTTGAAGCGAGCACGATCGAACCATTAGACCAGGACAACACCTATCGCTACCTAGAATCATTGCGTGGCCAAGGTTACAGAATTGTAACCAACATCGGTCGGCTAACCATCCAGAAAGGCCTCCCTAATCTATTGCGAGCTGCCCAACTTGTGGTACAACAACGCCCCAAGACGATGTTTTTGATTGTTGGTAGTGGCGAGCAATACGTTGAACTCATCGAACTAGCTGCCGAGCTTGGTATCGGCAAAAACGTTATCTTCACTGGTTTTTTGCGTGGCAAGGCCTGGCGTGACGCCTTTGCCATTTCAGATTTGTTTGTCATGCCATCAGTATCCGAGCCATTCGGCCTCACACCCCTGGAGGCCGCTGGCTACGGAACACCATCTATGGTCAGTAAGACCTCCGGCGTGAGCGAGATCCTTTACCATGCTCTGAAAGTCGACTATTGGGACGTGGACGAAATGGCTAACCAAATCCTGGCTGTCGTCAATAATGATCCGCTGCGTGACCAACTGACGGAAGGTGCTCAAACAGAAGTCTTTAAGATGTCGTGGAGCAAGGCAGCTGATCGTATTTTTGACATCTACGATCATCACCTACGCCGAAAGGCGGTTGCAGTATGAGCACAAAGGCTATTGTCCTGTATCTGCACGTCCATCAGCCCTACCGGGTTCGTCACTACACCGCTCTAGACACTGGCAAGACGCACGATTATTTCGATGCAGATTACGACCATCAGACAAGTAATGAACGCATTTTGAAGAAAGTCGCCGAAAAGTCCTACTTACCGACGAATAAGCGGCTACTGAAACTACTCGAACACCACCCCGAGTTCAAACTAAGCTTATCCATAACCGGTACGGTACTGGAGCAGTTAGAAAAGTGGTCTCCAGACGTCCTTCGTTCTTTCCAGGATCTCGTCAAAACTGGCCGTGTTGAGATCGTTGCCGAGACGTATCACCACAGTTTGGCTTTCTTCTATTCTCGGCCCGAGTTTGAAATCCAGGTTGACATGCACAAGGCCAAAGTAATGGAATTATTCGGTGTTGAACCAGCCGTCTTCCGTAATACCGAGCTGTCCTACAATAACGATATTGCAGCCTGGGCCGAACAAGCTGGCTACAAGGGCGTACTGGCCGAAGGTTGGGACCCGGTACTCGACTGGCGTAGCGCCAATTACGTCTACCGTCCGACTGGTACCGATCACATAAAGCTATTGATGAAAAATTACAAGCTCAGTGATGACATCGCCTTTCGCTTTGGCGACCGCGAATGGGCAGAATGGCCACTGACAGCCGACAAATTCGCCCACTGGCTCAGCGAAACAGGCGATGCGACTAATTTTGACCTTTTCATGGACTATGAAACTTTCGGTGAACACCAATGGGAAGATAGCGGAATTTTTGAATTCCTAGAAACGTTGCCGGCCGAATGGCTCAAGGGTGAGGGCCATACTTTCATGACTGTTAGTGAAGCGTGTGATGCTTTCGAACCAGTTGACGAAATTGACGTCCAGTTCACGACGACCTGGGCTGATACTGAACGAGACCTTAGCGCGTGGCTTGGTAACAAGATCCAACAACAGTCCATCCACGCTCTGTATGACCTCCAGGACAGCATATTACACACTGGCGATCTTGCGCTCATCGAAGACTGGCGACGGTTACAGACATCAGACCATTTCTACTACATGTGTACCAAGTGGTGGAATGACGGTGATATTCACGCCTACTTCAGTCCGTATGATTCACCGTACGAGGCTTACATTAACTTTATGAACGCATACCATGATCTGAGATTCCGCCTGAGTGAAAAGGGCGTCTCGGTCTAATGGCCCGCCCGGTCGTACTCAGTAATGGGCAAGTTTTTGTTGGGCTCGACGAAAATGGCTTGGTCCATGACTTCTATTACCCATATGTAGGTCTGGATAACCTCGCAAATGCGCGTAAGTCTGCCCATAAGATAGGCCTATGGATTGACGGTAAGTTTAGCTGGACCGAAAACACAGGCTGGGTAATCACAACTGATTTTGACAGTGATGCCCTAGTCAGTAGCGTTCAAATGCGTTCTGACGCGCTAAAAGTGGTTTTAGAGTTCCGAGATTTTGTTGATTCGGAGCACAATGCGTTTGTACGCTGTGTTGCCATACGTAACCTAGCTGAAAAAGCACGAGAAATACGCCTCTTTATGCACCAAGTTTTTGAAATATCACGAGCTGGCCGCGGCGACACGGCTATGTATGTACCAGACGACAACTACATCCTTGATTACAAAGGTCGCTGCTGCTTGCTGATTGGTGGCAGACAGGGTGACGGCTCCAGTTTTGACCAGTACTCAGTAGGTAATTATGGTATCGAAGGCAAAGAAGGCACGTTCGTTGACGCCGAAGACGGTGAACTGACCAATAATCCTATCGAACACGGTGGCGTTGATAGCGTTATTCGGTTCGTGAACCGAGTTGAGCCTGGCCAAAGCACCCATCTTGACTATTGGGTGGTAGCGGCAGACAGCCAATCAGACGCACAAATTATTCACGAAAAATTAATGGGGGACATGGCGGACCAGTGGATGCATTCAACCAGACAATACTGGCACAACTGGCTGCAGACAAGCGACGACAAATTGTCTCGCATGGGCGAAGCCGACCGACGTCTGACACGCAAAAGTATGATGGTCGTCAAGGCGCATTGTGATGCTCGGGGCTCTATTCTCGCGAGTGGTGACTCCAGTATTTTTAATTATGGTCGTGATTATTACTGTTATTGCTGGCCACGCGATGCCGCGTACGCCATGTGGCCCCTGCTGCGCCTCGGTGAATTCGACGAGGCACGCAAGTTTTTTGAGTTCGCTCGTGACACCATGCACCCCGACGGATATCTGATGCATAAGTATCAGCCCGATCGAGCTATTGGCAGCACCTGGCATCCCCTCGTCCATGGTCGTGCCAAGGAGCTAGCTATTCAGGAGGACGAGACTGCCATAGTTGTATACATGATGGGTTTGTACTACAAAGCAACGAAAGACAAGGCATTTCTGGAAAGTTTCTATGAAACATTTATCGCCAAAGCCGCTCAGTTTATGTCCGAGTTTGTGGACGAGGCAACAGGCTTACCTCACGCCAGCTATGACCTGTGGGAAGAAAAGTTCCTAACAAACACATATACGGTGTCGACCGTCATAGCCGCCCTAGAAGTGGCCTCAGAGCTGGCTACCGAGCAGAATCACCCTGATGACGCCGTGTACTGGCAGAAAATCGCTGGCCAGATGCGACAATCGATGGATGCGCTGTATCACCCCGACGGTTATTTCAGGAAAGGTTTCCTACTGCAACCGGACGGCAGCTTGGCATACGATGACACCCTTGATATTTCAAGCCTGTACGGTCCGCTAATGTTTGCGAATTTTGATACTGACGATCCTCGTATGGTTGGCACCCTAAAGGCGGTCGAACAGAAACTGCACAATGCCACGCCCATCGGTGGTGTTATCCGTTACGAAGGTGACACCTACTTCCGCGACAAAAAGCAGTACAGCGGTAACCCATGGATAGTGTGTAGTTTGTGGCTGGCGCAGTACTATCAGGTCATGGGCTTGCACGACAAAGCCTCGCAACTGCTCGATTGGGCCAAGAAACGTGCCTATTCCAGTGGTATTATGAGCGAACAGTTCGATCCCGTGACTGGCTTTTCGCTCGGCGTCGCGCCACTGGTGTGGAGTCATGCCGAGTTTATTAACACCGCCCTTGATCTAATGCAACGTCCAGAGTCCAAAAAACCGCTCGACACGAGCGGTTCCGATGGCGAATATATCCTAACCTAAGCTACTTCTTTGGTTTTACTTCGTTACGACCGAGATTTTTCTTGGTTTCAGTAAAGACAACATGTTTACGTAACTTGGGGCTGTATTTACGCAAGCTCAACTTGTCAGGAGTATTCATAGTGTTTTTG
The DNA here is from genome assembly GCA_020427965.1 of Candidatus Saccharimonadota bacterium. Lineage (GTDB taxonomy): Bacteria > Patescibacteriota > Saccharimonadia > Saccharimonadales > UBA4665 > JAGQNT01. Next base: position 51,029 of record JAGQNT010000188.1, read on the forward strand.
CTGGTGTAATAAATACGCTCGCCACTCTCTTCAGAGACAAGTCCAATCAACTTACGCTTTTCGCCTTTTTTGGCCATCTTGTAGAATCCTATTCGTTATCGTTGCTATTGCTTTGATAACATTTTAACAGATATGGAGTGGGCTGTAAACTATCCAAAGGCACAAAAATAGGAGTTGATCAAACTCCTTATTTTTGTATCCTTGCAAGAATGTTGTTTGTAAGTGTTCGTTTTTTACGCGTTCATCTTACATATTCGTAAACTAGCATAGTGCTTACGCTTTTGTCAAGCCCTATTGCATGTGTTCGAGCTTTTTTATACCCCCGCGAAGGTTGCGGGGGTATCGGGTGCTTTAGCTTGAAGCTCTTTAGAACCAAATATCGTTCTTAAGCACGTCTCTATATAACTACGTTTAACTTAAGCTTGGCTGTGATTATTTTTACTATGCGACTGTGATTTTCTTAAAGCCCTGTTCGTCAAGCGATTGAGAAATGAGCGTATAAAGATTATCCCAGTCAGGGGCGGTTGCTTCTGGCGACCAGTCGTGTCCAGTTTGGTTGTATGCCCGGCCCAGTACAAATGTAGCAACGTTGGCTTTCCTAGAACTTATGGCGTTAGCAATACTGTCCTCAACCATAATGTGTGCACCTAGTTTATCTCGCAAAATCGTGCCTTTGTCGGCCTGTGTTTCGCCTATAAAATCTGGGTCGCCAGAGAAATGCAGTTCGTCTATTAGGTTGTCGTCACCCTCGCCAACGCCAAAATGTTCACCAAGTGCCCTAAGCGTTACGTCCTCAAGGTTGCCTTTATCTCGTGCAGTCAGGGCGTGTAGTGATGCACCATACTCGTGCTTGAGTCGTGCAAGAACTTCTCTCGCACCAGGTATCAACAGGTAATTGGCAACATACTTTTGCGCACCATAAAAGCCGTCATCAAACTTTCCGCCAGTTTCTTTGTCGGTTTCCATGCCGCCCTCGTGCCAATGGCGGAACTTCTCCTTATCGTGCTTGGCATTATGTCAAAGATGTCCTCAACCTTATAGTCAGTACCGTGTATGCTGTTCCAACGCTCAACGGCGTGTTGCGGAGTGTCAAATAATACTCCGTCAATGTCTACGACAATAACCGGATTTTCTTTCAATACTTCTGGACCTGTCGATTGTTCTGTCATGGTTATTCGTATCAATTAATGGAGCCGTCTTCGGGACTTGAACCCGAGACCCCTTCCTTACCATGGAAGTGCTCTACCACTGAGCTAAGACGGCATTTAACCCGTCAATAGTAGCAAAGTTACAGCGTATTTGCTAGTTAAGACGGAATGAGTTCGACGGCATCTTGCAACAGCCGATAGTGTCGATGGACGTGCTCATGAGCACTCAGCACTTCGCCGACTATACTTCTTGGTGGCCGTGACGCATCACCTATTACAAGCCAATCAAATTCTATGACCGGTGGCACGGTCTGCATCAGATGATCTATCGCATCATAAACGTCTTGCGTGCCCAGGGTTTCTTGGCCTCGTTGCTGTAACCCGCGTAGTATTTCGAAGCCCGTAAACCATCCATCACGCTCAGGTGGTACGGTGCGGTTCTCGGTCAGGAAATCTTGAACAAGGTGTGTTGTCTCTGTCATGGTGATACTATACAACAGGTTTGATGGAAAGCAATGATTTATGTTGGGGAGAGGGATTCGACCTGCGTTCCGCAGGCCCGAAACTTCACGATGACAAGCACAGCTTGTCTCGGAAGATTTCCTTGCGAATTGCCACAGGCAATTCTCACCCCGAAGGCTTTCCATCGAGTGTGCGAAGCTTTCTCTACCAATCTAAAAAGCCACCTTACGGTGGCATCTTAGATTGGTGCAGGGAGAGGGATTCGAACCCCCGAAGGCTGAGCCAGATGATTTACAGTCACCCGTGTTTGACCGCTTCACTATCCCTGCAGATTAGGAGCGTTACGCTCCTGCTTTGATTGAAGGTGCTTCCCTTTTTGCGAAAAAGAGACGAAAACTGGAGCCACCTGTCGGATTCGAACCGACGACCCTCGGTTTACAAAACCGATGCTCTAACCAGCTGAGCTAAGGTGGCACTCTAACTCAAAAATTGTACCAGAACAGAGGTAATGTGACAACTATCCTATATCACGACCCGACGAGGGCGAATGGCACGTTTGGATTTGTGAGAGCTGGCAATCAACTTCTTAAGTCGATCAGCCACAATGTCCGCTTCTGCCTCCATGCCTTGGCTTTCGTAGGCCTTTTGGAGTAGTGTGAGAGTTTCTTTGTTTGGCTCCAACTCGACAGCACGCTCTAACTCCTGGAACATCAGCTTGGTGTTGCCGAGCTTTTCAACGACCTTGGCATAGGCCACGTGACGTGCGGCCAGCTCGTCCTCGAGCTTTAGGGCCTGTTCAAAGGCGATAGCCGCCTTTTCGTAGTTTTCGGTCTCGTAATAAATTAACCCTAAGTTATGTAGGCTGGAAGCGGTCGCTTCGATACTACTGGCAATCTCAAAACAGTCAATGGCGTCCTTGTACTCCTTCTGTTTGGCGTAGAGGATACCTAGGCGGTTATACGCTGCTGCGTTCTTTTCGTCGATCTTTAGTATGGTCAGCAGAGCCTTTTCGGCACGCAGAAAACGGTTTTCGCGCATACCCTGGTGTGCAATGTCCCACAGACGGCCTAGTCGATCACCAACACGTCGGGAGACTTCAGCGAACTCGTCGTCGCGGATACGAGAGTTTCGATAGCTAAACCAGCCAAATGCGGCTACGATTGCTAGTTCAAACATGCGAGCATAAGTATAACAGTTTGAAGTAGTATTGCATACTGCTTCTGGGGTAAAACCCGTCCTAGGGCCTGTAGATGCGTCACAGGGGCACTTTGGAGGCCTAGAAACTCAGTAGGTAGCGGGAAAGGACCAGTTTTGGTTGCACATAGCGGCTGAGATCCTCGCCGGCAGCTAGCGCACCCGCTAGTATCTGGCGCCATTTCTTGAGCTGATTTGGGGTAATAGTAGGACTCTTTAGCGCAATTGAGGCCATTTGGCCCAGCATGGCGCAGGTGTCGATCGCCAACTGCCTTTCTTTGGCCAGCTGATCTACGAGGCATTGTCGTTCGAAAACGGTTGCCGAAAGCACATTGCGGGCCTGTTGCGCAGCGGCCTGCAGTGGATGCCCCTGGTCTTCCTCCAGGAGTGCTGCCATCAGGCCCGGCAGACCGCCACTCATACGTAACGCCCTCACGACTGCTTCATTCGTATGTCCCGCTTGCTCAAAATAGCCAATGAGCGCATCCTGCGTTGGCTTGGTGATTGCAAAGTGCTGCACTCGAGAACGAATTGTTGGCAACAGTGCGTGTTCGCTAGCTGCGGTTAGTATAAACACACTATCCTTTGGCGGTTCTTCCAATAACTTTAGGAGCGCATTTTGTGCCTCAACAGACATGACATGACTATCCTCGATGATTGCCACCCGTGTAATTCGTTTGTTGGTGGTAGTTTTTAGGCTCATAAAGTGTTGTAGATTCCGGACTACCTCAATACCAATGCCACCTTTCAGGGGAGATATCTTCAAAATGCCCGGTTCCAGGCTCGCATCCGCATGATCTGAGGCCAATAGGCGGAGTGCTAATGCAGTCGCAAGACTCCCCTTGCCTAGCCCACTCAGGCCACTCATCATCAAGGCCTGTCCAGGGTTGGCAGCAAATTGATCAACAGACTCCTGTGTGCGAGGATGAACAACGAAATTAGCCACGAACTGCCGCCTTGAAAGATTTAGGGACAGGTACCGTGAATACATGACGTTCTCTGTTAGGCAGCGTCAGCTCCAAACGGTAGGCATGCAGCATCATCCGCTTGGCTTCCGGGCCACCATATAGGGTATCACCGACAATGGGATGACCCAGGTTTGACAGATGTACGCGCAGCTGGTGGGTACGTCCGGTTTCGGGGTTGAGCTCCAGCAGTGCGTATTTGTCACCAGATTCCATTACCTTATATGCGGTGACGGCAGACTTGCCATTGGCATGGACCCGGAAAGTTGCCGGCGCTTTCGGGTTTCGCTCTAGGGGCATATCAATAATAGCCTCGGGCTGCTTGGGTGTGCCGACCACAACTGCGTAGTATGTTTTCTTGGTGCGTCGCTGCGAAAACTGACGTTGCAGCCATTTTAGTGCCTCTGGTGTCTTGGCACAGATCATGACACCAGATGTAGCGCGATCCAGTCGGTGTACAATACCGGCCCTCTCACCTGTGACTTTGGTTTTACTGCGGAGCCAGGTTTCGACGGTAGGCTCAGGATTAAACTGGCCCTTGCTATGAGTCAGCAAGCCTACGGGCTTATTAATAACGATGCAGTCGTCATCTTCGTACAGTACATCTAGTTTTATTTCAGGAATATCAGCCAATTCTTTCAGATCAAAGTTGACTTTTACCTGGTCGCCTTCACGCAACTTATAGCCTGGCTTGGTCTGGACTTCTTTATTGACGGTCACCTTGCCCTCTTCGATCAATTTAGTACCGTAGGCACGGCTGAGTTCTGGAATCAATTCCACCACTTTTTGATCCAACCGCTTTGCTCTGGATATTTCGAGGTTCGCCATACTAGCGCAGGCCCACCGCCTTTTGGACTTCTAATAGTGTTGCGTTGGCTTTGTCGCGCATCTGGGCTTCGCTGCTTTGCAGCTTGGCCATGAGGGCGGCTTCGTCGACAGACTCCAGCTTGGTCTGAAAGTCGCTCAGGAATGCCTTGACTTGATCCGCAACCTTGCCTTTGAACTCGCCATAATTCGTCTGTCCTTCGTGGTGCTGCAAGACCTCTTCCAGGGGCTTGCCGGCCAGCAAGGCGTGTATTTGCAGTAAATTACTAATGCCTGGCTGGTTTTCAACATCAAAGTGGACGGCCCCAACAGAGTCAGTAGCAGCCGACATGACCTTTTTGGCTGCCTCATCCGGGTTGTCACCGAGGAAAATGATACCTTTGTCACTAGCTTCGCTTTTGCTCATTTTGCGACTCGGGTCTTGGAGGTCTTTAATGCGCAGACCTTGGTCTTTGCCAAAGAATTCATGCTGCTTTTTGACCGGTTCCGGTACAACGAACAGTTCACCGAACTTATTGTTCATACGTTCGGCAATATCACGCGCAAATTCTAGGTGCTGCGTCTGATCCTCTCCAACGGGTACGTATTTCGCACCGTAAAGCAGAATATCTGCCGCCATCAAGACAGGGTAATTAAATAGACCAACACTGCTTCCTCTCGCATCTTCTGCGGTCAAGCCTTGGATATATTTTAAGATTATCTTAAGTAGTTCTTTGTCATTCCCTTTTGATTGAACAGTACTTTGCAGTAGTTCGTCCATTCTTTCTTGGCCTAGATCATTCGTTGCTCGGGCAAGAGCTTCTTTTGCTTGTTTTTCTCTATCGATACCCGACTTCTCCTTAAATTGGATCATGCGATTTAACTCGCCGAAGTATGCAAAACAATCAAGGATCCAGGTCAATTCGCTGTGGGCGGGAATGAAACTTTGGCGGTAAATATGGATATTTTCGTTGTCTAGTGGTAAACCAGCAGCCACGAACAGCTTTAGGTTACGCATGATCTGTCCTTGAAGCTGGCTATGGTCAATCGGTGTCGTAAAGCTGTGCAGATCAGGTACAAACAGGTTGATTTCATACTCATCGGCGTGGCTTTTGGCCATATCAATAATAGGCAGCAATGCGCCAAAATAATTGCCGATGTGCAGGTCATTGTTGGCCCTCAGCCCCGTTAGAATTACTGGTTTAGTCATTATCTTCATTATAACCTACGCTTGCAGAGTTCTGGAATTTCCAAAACCCCTCGTGACACTTAAACTTTCCAGTAGCACGAACCTACATTCGTCCGCTGCGACTGCCCTTACTTCTGGTTCGGCAGCGACTTGGTCTCGAACATTCTCGGTTGTGACACCGACGCCGACCCCTGTAGTGAGTTCTGCGGCACTTCTGACGGTCAGACGCGCTACCCTGGCGCACATTATTTTACTATCGTCAGGTGCGAGCTGTGCCAAGGGGCAATGTTCGCAGTCTAGTGGGTTAATCTTTTCCATATTTCTCCTTTCTTAACAAAAAACCGCCGGGTGGCGGTTGCGCTGTTGATTGATTAGGATTATGTACGTACAGTGCTAACCGCTTCGGCATATTTACCGAAGAAAAACCAGAAAGCAAAAAACTGTTTTACAAAACCTGACATGAGCATGAGTCTACTCCTAATAACTCTGTATTGCAAGGGGTGGACGTTAGCCTCCAATAATCTTCACAATATGATCGGCCGTAATGTCTTCTGTTTTTTGTCCATAATCGGCGTATTGCAAGCGAGTTGGCGTGATTTTGAGTGGCACGTAGTTGCCGGAGTGAATTTTGTCTACCGGAGGATGCCAATGTTCGTCATCGTCGGGTTTTAGGTTGGCAAACTTTGGTAACAAGTCGTGGGCGTATTCGTTCAGATCAACTTTTGACACCGTACCGGCTAGCTGCACTGTCACCTGAGATTGCCTGTCTACTACTGTGAGCGCAACCTGCGGGTTTTGATCAATATCACCGAACTTTTGTGTGCCTGTACGCGTCAGGAAGTAGAAGTTAAAGTCGTCGTCTACTAAAAAGAAGATAGCCGCACCCCAAGGTTGGCCGTCTTTGTCCGACGTCGAAAGTACGCCAAACTGTTGACTACGCACAAATGCGAGTGCTTTGTTTCGAGATTCTGTGTCCATGCCCTAAGCATAGCACGACAATCACTGTTTGATAGCGATTTTTGGTACCATGTTGCCGGAAAATAACAGATGAAATAAGGCCGACTTATATAATTAATTATATAAGTCGATACGTGATTGCCTGTTTGGCTATCTGAAGCCTAGGGCTTCGACCGCCGGGGTTATCTCGGCCAATAGTTCGGCGCGTGCTTCGGGTGTCAATGCCAAGCAGTTGCCTGGGGTGCTGTGGCCTAGGTCTACAACGTTCGCTGGTTCTCCTATCGACCGTAAGTATAACCCCACACGGTCTGCATTTGATAGTGCCAGTTCTTCGCCGGTGATATCTGTTATTTTTTCTGGTCCACTAGTCATTGTTATCCTCCATGTACTACTTATTTACTGAATACTTTGAATGAATACGGCCAAGATTTCTTAGCTCTGAGCTGATTAGAGTCAGCGATAAATCCAAATCATTGCCGACGAAAACAGGTCTTCCTTTACCCAAAATGTGAGGGTTGTAGGTTAGCCACACCTCATCAATGAGCTCTCTAGATAGAAATTGGCTATTTAGTTTACCACCTCCGATTACTAGTGCGGTGTCTATTCCCAGATTGCGCACAATATCCAACGCTTCTTCTGGACTACGGACGACCGTGTAGCCATCTGGTGTCTGAAAGTCAGGATTACCCGTCACGATAATCTTGTTGCCGCATTCAACGTCGTCAAAGTTATGATCTGGATATAGCTTCATCACCAATTCGTAAGTCTCACGACCCATAATAAAGTTTTGGAATGTATCTACTTCTGAGACAAAATCATCCCAACCATCTTTTGGGAGCCAATCCTCTTGCCCATCTTCGCGGGCGATCATGCCATTCAAAGAAACAGATGCTGATAGTACAACCTTCATATATCAATCATAGCAAAACCGATGCATACTAACCCAATATCTCAACCGTAGAAATAAAAACTCCGGTGACCCGGAGTTTTTGTTGGGATTACAAATGCTTAACGCTTTGTAAATTGGCGCTGCTTGCGAGCACCCTTGAGGCCGAACTTCTTGCGTTCGCGCTCGCGTGGGTCGCGGCTGAGCAGGTCGGCTCGCTTCAGCGTGCTCTTGTAGTCTTCGTTGAGCGTGACCAGGGCTTTGGCAATACCGAGCTGAATAGCTTGCATTTGACCTTCGTGACCACCACCGTTAACCTTGGCACTGACGTTAAACTTGCCAGTTAATTCCAAGACAGTGAATGGCTGGTTGAGCTTATTGAGTAAATACTTACTGTCAGCGAAGTATTCCTCGGCTGGCTTGTCATTAACGGTAATGGCGCCTTTGCCGCTCATCAAACGAACGCGAGCGGTTGCGGTCTTACGGCGGCCAAGCGCGTAGTGGTAACTATCTTTCTTGTCTGCCATATTACTTTGCTTCCTTTACTTTAACTTCGGTTGGCTTCTGGGCTGCGTGTTGGTGTTCGGCACCGGCGTATACCTTCAGGCGCTTCAGGCGGCCATCGCGCAATTTGTTAACGGGGAGCATGCCACGTACAGCGTGCACAATGGCTTCGGTGGAGTCCTTGTCCATTTGTTCACGCAGTGTGCGTTGTTTGATGCCGCCCGGAAAACCAGTGTGTCGGTAATAGATCTTCTTGTCCTCTTTGCCACCAGTGACCTTTAGCTGGTCGGCATTGATGACGACAACGAAGTCGCCTGTGTCAATGTGATGCGTAAACTGTGGCTTGCCCTTGCCAGTGAGTAGTTGTGCTACCTGGGTGGCAACACGGCCGAGAGGTGCCTGGCTGGCATCAACAATGAACCACTCTCGGTTTACATCAGTAGGTTTTGCGCTGTAGGTCTTCATTATTTGGCCTCTGCTTTCTTGGCTGCTGGCTTTTTGGCCGGAGCTGGCTTAGAAGTAGCTTCTGCCTTGGGAGCCGCCTTCGCTACCGGCGCCTCTTTCAGATCATCAACAAAGCTGATTCGCGCCATTTGAGCCTGATCACCACGGCGCAAGCGAGTCTTTTCGATGCGCAGGTGGCCACTGTCGCGACCCTTTAACTTGGGTGCGATCTCGTCAACCAGTTTGTGTGCGCTAGCAACAGTACTGAGTCCAGCTAGAACTTGGCGACGATTGTGTAAATCACCTTTTTTAGCTTTGGTGATGAGCTTTTCGAGGTATGGCACTACCTCTTTTGCCTTCGGTAGGGTTGTCTCAATAGATTCGTCGCGTACCAATGACTCAGCCAAGCCCTTGATAAGGGCGTTGCGCTGGTCGCGTTCGCGGCCGAACTTCCTACCTTTATATCCGTGACGGTGCATAACTAGAGCTCCAACTCCGCCATCTTTTCTTTGACTTCATCGAGTGCTTTGCTCCCGAAACCTTTGAGGTCGCGGAGTTCGGCGTCATTCAGGCTAAACAAGTCCTTGATAGTGTGAATGTCGTTGTTAACCAATGCGTTTGTCGTACGGGCACTAAGGTTGAGATCTTCGATGCTTGTGTTGAGGGCGGTTGGCTCCTCGCCACCGATCATGTCGTCACCAGCGAAAGTGTCAACCGCAGGCGCAACAGGCTCTGACTTGACGCGAGTCTTGCCAGCCAGTGCGGTGTATTGATTAACCAAGATAGCTGCAGCCTCTTCAAAGGCGTCGGTTGGCGTGATAGTACCGTCGGTGTCAACGGTAATGATTAGCTTGTCGAGGTCGGTAGCCTGGCCAACACGAGTGTTTTCTACCTTGTAGCGTACTCGGACGACTGGGCTAAATACGGCATCTAGTGCAATCGCGTCGCTCGCTTTACGAACGGTGCTTTCTTCGATGGTGCGGTAACCACGGCCCACTTCGACGACGAGGTCAACCGTTAGCTTGCCCTTAGAGCTGTCGATAGTTGCAATGACGTGGTCGGGGTTAACAACTTCGACATCGGCGTTGGTCTGAATGTCCTTAGCGGTAACAGGGCCGGCACCGCTCTTTACGATGCGCAAATTCTGTGGCTCTTCACCGTAGACGCGGAAACGGATACCCTTGAGGTTCATCATGATGTCAACGACGTCTTCTTTGACGCCCGGAACAGCGGTGAATTCGTGGGTTTGACCCTCGATCTTGAACGACGTGACAGCAGCACCAGAGATGCTACTGAGTAGTACTCGGCGAATGGAGTTGCCAAGCGTGTTGCCATAGCCACTGTGCAATGGTTCGACTGTAAAGGTCGCGCTGGTGGCGCTGTGGTCGTCTACATTGACGAGGCCTGGTGTGTGGATAATGTTGGACATACGCTTTCTTTCCTCCCTTAGCGTGAGTAGTATTCGACGATTAGTTGTTCATTGATGTCTGGTTCGGCGTCGTCGCGCGTTGGCAGACCTGTAATTTTCAACTCAAACTTTTTGCGGTCAGCCTTGAGCCATGCAGGTGTCTCTCCTGGGGCTGGGCTAACATCATCAAGTTTCTTGAAATATTCAGATTTCTTACTGTGGTCACGAACGACCAGGACATCGCCTTCTTTGAGGCGGATTGATGGAATATCAACGCGGGTGCCGTTGAGCATAAAGTGACCGTGGGTCACGAGCTGTCGGGCTGCGCGGCGACTTGGCGCAAAACCAGCGCGGTAAACGGCATTGTCAGCACGCTGCTCGAGTAGTTGTAGCAGGTTGGCGCCAGACTGACCTTGGCGACGAGTCGCTTCCTTCATGAGGTTGGAGAACTGCTTTTCGAGTAGACCATACAGACGCTTGACCTTCTGCTTTTCACGGAGCTGCATGGCGTATTGACTGGTCTTGACGCGACCGCGGTAACCCTGTTGTTGGCCAGGGGTGCTGGAACGCTTGACGAGGGCTTTGTGAGCCTTGGGGTGAAGCGCGTAGCCTTCACGGCGGCTCATCTTAACGATAGATTGTCGATCTCGTGCCATGGATTAGACCCTCCGTGCTTTCTTAGGACGGACGCCACCGTGTGGCACGCCAGTTACATCCTGAATTGACTCAACTTGAATATCGAGGCCAGCAAGTGCGCGGACGGCTGCATCGCGGCCCAAACCAACACCCTTGATGAACACCTCTGCTCGGCTAAAGCCGTACTGTTGCTTGGCGGCATTACCGGCTCGCTCTGCGGCGATTTGTGCGGCGTAGGCTGTACCCTTTTTGGAACCTCGGAAGCCACATGCGCCAGCACTGCTCGCAGTCAAGGCACCACCTTTGGGGTCTGTGAAAGTGACGATTGTGTTATTAAAGCTAGCCAAAATGTGTACTTGGCCGCTTGGTACACTGCGCTTCGTTTTCTTGCGTTTTGGCGCAGTTGCAGGTGCAGCAGCCTCATTTGTGGCTGGTGCTTCTGCTGTTGTAGTTGTAGTATCTTCTGCCATATATCAGTCCTAGGTCTTACTTGGAGTTTTCTTAGCGGTGCCACCCACGGTTGTTTTCTTGCCACGACGAGTACGAGCATTAGTCTTGGTACGTTGACCACGACTAGGCAAGTTCGCCTTGTGGCGTGTGCCTCGGTATGCACCAATATCCTTGAGACGCTTGATGTTACCAGCAACAATTCGCTGCAGCTCACCCTCAACAGTGTATTTCTCATTGATTTGCTCTTGGATACGGCCAATCTCGGCATCCGTCAGGTCTTTGACACGGACAGTCGGCTCAACTTTGGCTGCCTTGATGATGTCGACAGCTGTCTTAGGACCGATGCCGTACACATAGGTTAACGCCACATGAACTTGCTTTTCGTTAGGGATTGTCACCCCAGAAATTCTAGCCATACCTTAACCCTGCCTCTGCTTGTGCTTTGGCTTAAACTTGTTAATAACATAGAGACGACCCTTACGACGCACAATTTTGTCGTCTGGGCTGATCTTCTTGACGCTTGCACGTACTTTCATGTACGGATTACTGCTCCTTTCGCAAGTAACACACTGCATTAATATTATTAATTCGGTAGCACGTTTTCAGAATGGTACAGTGCGAGATGAAACGTGAATCCCGTAAACGATTCGTATCGAGAATACGATGAGTGCGGAATGGAGCGTTTCGCTCGCCATGTGCCGTTCTGTAAATGTGCTAACTTTTGCGATAGGTGATTCTGCCCTTAGTAAGATCGTAAGGGGTCAACTCAACCGTTACGCTGTCACCTGGCACGATACGGATGAAGTGTTTCCGCATCTTACCCGCCACGTGAGCTACAATTACATGTCCGTTTTCAAGTTCGACTTTGAACTGAGTACCCGGAAGGGTCTCGACGATTGTCCCCGTCAGCTCAATTACTTCCTTATTTACGGCCATAGAAATATAACCCGATTATTATAGCAGTTTAACCACGGAGTTGTAAAGACTTTTTACTTCTTATTTTTATTTGGAATTCTCAGTAACTTGAAACGCGGTGGCTTAGTAATGTCCTGTAGGTCTGGTTCCTGGAAGAAATCTGGTTCAGAATACTGATCGTACGTCACCATCAGGGCACGAGATTCAACGGCGCGCATTGTCTGAAGGCTAACTGACACCAAGATCAGTACGCTGGTACCACCGATGCTGATGTTAATGTTCGGCAAGAATATTTGCCCAATTACTGGCAACAGGGCCAGGATACCTAAGCTGATGGAGCCGAACAGCGTCAGTCGATTGACTGTCTTGCTAAGGAAACGTTCTGTTTGCTCACCACCACGCAAGCCTTCAATGAAACCACCTTGCTTGTGCAAGTTTTCGGCGATCTCCTTGCTGTTGAAGGCAATACCCGTATAAAAGTATGTGAACAGTACCACTAGGAAAAAGTAGGTCAATGGATAGATATATGCTTCCCAGCCGTTTGTTGCAAAACTACTTGCTGAAGGTGCCTGGAACCAGGTGATTAGATTGGTGCCAATATGTTGCAAACGTTCGCTACTGTGCGTACTCAGCAACTGTCCAACAAAGCTCGGTACGCTCAAAAAGGCTACCGCGAAGATGATTGGCACGACCCCGGCGGTAATGAGTTTGACCGGCAGTATTGTTGTCACGCCGCCATAGGTCCGGTTGCCTTGGACGCGCTTGGCATAGTTGACCGTAATATTTCTGGCCGCTTCGTTCAACTTCACAACCAGCCATGCCACCACGACCGCAGTCAATGCGATCACCGCACTATAAAATAGCGCCGTTTTGTCGATCGTATACGTGTGACCAAATAGGTGCCATTTGGAAGTTCCCGCGAAAATCGATGTCCACATTTGTTCGACTGTCTTTGGCAATGCGCTGACGATACTGACAGTAATAAGCAGTGAGATACCATTCCCTAGTCCTTGCTCTGTGATGAGCTCACCGAGCCACATGAGCAGCATTGATCCAGCCGTTAGGGCCGAAACCATCAAAACCCACTGCATGAAACTACTGTTGGCAGTTATGTCACCTACTCCACTGATTTGAGTTGCAGCACTCTTAACCAAATAGATTGAACCGATGGACTGCACAATGGCCAGTGGAAAGGTTAGGATACGGGTGTATTGATTGATCTTCTTTTGACCAAATTCACCCTCTTTGTGGAGTGCTTCTAACTGAGGAATGGCCTTGGTCAGAAGCTGCATAATGATGCTCGCGTTAATGTATGGCCCAAGACCAGCAATCATAATTGAAAAGTTTGCCAAGGCTCCGCCAGAGAGAATATTAATGTAACTAAGCAGCGCCGTAGAATTGGTGGTGTTATAGACGTTGTCAATAACCTGGCGGATTGTTTCACCGCTGCCAAGTGGGATAGGGATGTGCGCCAGGATTTTATATATAAGAATAATGCCAACAACAGCCAGGATACGCTTCTGCATATCCCGCTTGCGCAGTGATCGTCCGATAACTTTCCAGTTCATTCTATATACCCTCTGTCTCTTTTTGCGAGGTAACGCTACATAGTATAGCGCACCTCGCAGCAGAAACGACTATTTTTCAGCTTTTTGGAGCTTTTTCTTGGAGGTGATTGGTCGACCAAGGCGCTCAACCTTCTCAAAACTGCCACCAGCCTTCTCGACGACCTCAACCGCGGCTTCGCTCGCGGCTTGAAGTTTGACACTGACTTTCTTGGTGAGTTCACCACCAACAAGTAGTTTGACACTAACGTGCGGGTTGGTAACCAGCCCAGCTTCGGCCAAAACAGTGCTATCAACTACTTTGTTAGCAAATTGCTCTAATTGGCCAGTGAGGACGTTCTCATGTTTTACCTTGTGGCTTTTGAAGCCGCGCAGCTTTGGCAGACGCTGCATCAGTGGGTTTTGGCCACCCTCAAAGCCCGGACGAGCTTTCGAGCCCGTGCGCGCACCCTGACCCTTGGTACCTCGACCGGCAGTCTTACCCTGACCCGCCGAAATACCACGGCCAACGCGGCGCTTGCTCTTGTTAGATTCAGCCTGTAATTCGTTGTACTTCATTATTTCTTCGCCTCGGCTTTCTTAGCTGGAGCTTTCTTGGTTTCGTACTTGCGGGTTACCCAGTTGTTGGCTGTCTCGATTGATTCGAGAGCCGCAATAGTTGCGTAAGCAGTGTTGACTTTGTTAGTCGAACCCAGTGACTTACTAAGGACGTTGCCGACGCCAGCCACTTCCAAAACGGTACGGACAACACCCCCAGCAATCAGGCCGGTACCCTGGCTAGCTGGCTTGATCAGAATACGGGCACCACCAACCTTGGCTTCGGCTTCGTGAGGAATGGTGCCCTTGTAGAGTGGTACTTTGACAAAACTCTTCTTGGCAACGTCAGTAGCCTTGCTGACAGCGGCGGTCACGTCTGCACCCTTGGCAATGCCGATACCGACTTTACCTTTTTTGTCACCAACGACAACTAGTGCGCGGAATCGGAAACGACGACCACCCTTTACGACACGTGCGACACGGTCAATGTGCAGCGTACGCTCATCAAACTGCTTTTCTTCCATGACGCCTTCGGCGCGGGCTGAGCGGGGACGACGTTGCTGTGTTTGTTCAGCCATACTAGAACTCCAATCCTTCCTTACGGGCGGCGTCAGCTAAGGCCTTGACGCGGCCGTGATACAATTTGCCATTTCGATCAAATACAACCTGCTTCACCTTGGCGGACTTTGCTTTCTTGGCAATTTCGCCGCCAACCCAGCTAGCTTTGTCAGTCATGGTGCCGGTTTGCTTGCTGCCAACAGTCGTGGCTGCAGCCAGGGTTTTATGAGCTTCATCGTCGATCAGTTGTGCTGAAACGTGCAGGTTAGTAACGGAAACACTCAGACGTGGACGCTTGGCTGTACCGTGAACGGTTGAGCGAATGCGGTGCTTGCGCTGTGCGCGGTTGTGTAGCTTGTGTGATAGATTACTCATGACTATTTATCCTTTCCGCTCTTTCCGCTCTTACGGATAATGCGTTCGCCTTCGTACTTAATACCTTTACCCTTGTAGGGTTCTGGCTTCTTCAGGGCGCGAATTTCGGCAGCAACCTGGCCAACTTGCTGTTTGTCAATGCCACTAATCGTAATAGTGTTTTGCTCGACGGCAGCTTGTATACCTTGTGGTAATTTGTAAATTACTTCGTGGCTAAAGCCCAGGTTCATTTTTAGATCCTGGCCGGCTAGTGCCACACGGAAACCAACGCCGTTGACTTCTAGTTTCTTACTGAAACCTTCGCTTACCCCAGCAACCATGTTGTTGATGAGGGCACGGACGAGGCCGTGCTTGGCACGGATTTTTGGCTCGTCGTTGGCGCGAGTGACAACAACTTGGCCGTCCTCTTGCTTGACAGTGATGCCATCCAGCTGCGGGGTCGACAGCTCACCTTTCGACCCTTGCACCTTGATGGTGTCGGGGTCGAGAGTGATTGTCACACCGCTCGGGATGGCGATTGGTAGTTTTCCTACTCGACTCATATTATTCCTCTACTCTTATTGGTTCAACTAATCGAATCTGATCCTGAGCTTGCTCAAGGATGCTCACAACATCTTGTGCATCACCATTTGGTGCCATTCGCAAAACCTGGCCAATTAAATCTGAAAGCCCTTTTTCCGCAACTACTTTCGCAAATCGATTGTCTAGATCTGGATTGCGTGATATTTCTGTCGCGCCTTGTGTTGCTTCTGTCATGACTAGTAGACCTTACAGATTAATTCACCACCGACGTTTTGCTTCTTGGCTTCGTCGCCGGTCATGATACCTTTGCTGGTACTGACGATAACGACACCACGGCCACGCTTGACGGTTGGGATTTCCTGGCTACGAACGTAGTAACGACGGCCAGGCTTAGAAATACGGGCAATCTCTGTGATACGGGCATTGCTACTGTCAGTGTTAATGGTCAAAATCAGTTGTTTGCTGATGCCTTCGCCCTCGACCTTTACATCGTCAATGAAATTGGTCTGTTTCAGTAGTTCGGCAACAGACTGTTTTACTTTGCTGTGAGGCAAGCTCACCTCGTTCTTGCGTACGCCTATAGCGTTACGGATACGAGTCAGCATGTCAGCGATTGGATCGGTAGTTGTAGTACTCATATTACCAACTCGCTTTCGTTACACCAGGAATTTCGCCCTTGCTGGCGTGCTCGCGGAAACTGATACGACTCAGGCCAAATTGACGCATGTAGGCGTGCGGCCGGCCGGTTTCAACACAACGGTTCTTCCAACGGGTTGGGCTGGAATTACGTGGTAGCTTGGCCAAACCTTCTTGGTCGCCCAGTTCCTTCAGTTCAGCTCGCTTAGCAGCGTATTTCTGGATCATTTTTTGGCGCTTTGCATCGCGCGCTAAGTTAGATTTACGTGCCATTACTTGTTCTCCTTTTCAAACGGCATACCGAATTTGGTTAGTAGTGCTCGGGAATGAGCAGCTTCTTCGCTTTTTACGACGAATACAACCTGCAGCCCATGTACAGTGGTAGTCTCGTCAAAACTCAGCTCAGGAAAAACTGATTGATCAACAAAGCCCAGGCTGTAGTTGCCCTGGCGGTCAAACGCCTTGACCGGTACACCATGAAAGTCACGCAAACGTGGCAAGACGATGTTGATAACACGGTCCATAAACTCGTACATTTTGTCTCCGCGCAGTGTCACCTTCAGGCCAATCTTGTTGCCTTCGCGCAACTTGAAGCCAGCAATTGAATTGCGAGCGTAGGTGTCAATTGGCTCTTGACCGGTGATTTTGCGAACCGTGTTGGCGGCAGTCTCTAGAACCTTTTTGTCATCTTTCGCACGGCCGAGGCCGACGTTGACAACAATTTTCTCCAACTTTGGAACCTGGTTAACATTCTGTAGATCTAGCTCTTTCTCTAACTCGGTAATGAACTTGTCGTTGTAGGCAGTTCGGAGACGAGCGTGAGTTGGCGCAGTCTTTTTTGCAGTTTTTTCAGCCATTACTTGATCTCCTTTCCTGATTTCTTAAATACTCGAGTTTTGGTGCCATCTTTGGCAACCTTGTAGCCAATGCGACTCGCCTTTTTAGTGCTAGGGTCAACTATTGATACTTTTGACACCCACATCGGCTTCGTCAGTTCAACAATTGCCCCCTGTGGGTGCTGTTGGTTTGGCTTGATAGCCTTCTTGACGATGTTGATACCTTCAACGGTCACCTTGTTTTCGCTCGGGTGTGTAGCCAAGACTTTACCAGTCTTGCCCTTGTACTTACCGGCGCGGACAATGACAGTATCACCTTTCTTTAGGCGGATTTTAAACAGTTTGGTAGTTTGCTTATTCATTAGAGTACCTCCGGTGCCAAGCTAATAATCTTGGCATAGCCTTGATCACGCAATTCACGCGGTACTGGGCCAAAAATTCGGGTAGCGCGTGGCTGCTTGTCGTCACCGATAATCACTGCAGCATTGTCATCAAACTTGATAGTACTGCCGTCCTTACGGCGAATTTGGTCTTGTGTACGAACTACGACAGCACGAACAACAGACTTCTTCTTAACAGTGCCATTCGGTGCCGCTTGCTTAACCGTAGCAACGATAATGTCACCAACACGGGCATAACGACGGCGAGTACCACCCAGGACGCGAATGCACAAAATCTCGCGTGCACCACTGTTGTCACAAACGTTGAGGCGGCTTTCCTGTTGAATCATTACTTAGCCTCCTCGTCTTTCTTCTCTTTGGCTGGCTCTTCAACCTTGGTTGCGGCTAGCGAGTCTTCGCGAAGTTTTGGCTTTTCGATAATGCGCTCTAGCTTGAAATGTTTCCGAGCACTAATTGGCCGGGTTTCAACAATAGAAACTTTGTCGCCAACCTGAGCTTCATTCTTTTCATCGTGAGCCATGAACTTCTTACTAGAAATATATTGTTTGCGGTAGATTGGGTGGGTCTTGCGCGTGCGAACTGTGACAACAATTGTCTTGTCGACCTTGCTAGACGACACTGTACCGACTAATGTCTTTGCCATCTTACTTGGCCTCCTTAACTGCTATGAAACAAACCTGACGGTTTTTCTCATCGCGCAGGGCGAAAAAGTGCGATTTTTCGCTCTGGCTGCTCTTTTCCCTAAGCCTCAGAACGCTCATTATTTCGCCTCCTTGATTAATTGTTCACTAAGTACGGTTAGCATACGCGCCAGATCCTTGCGCTTGTGGCGAATGACACGGACGTTCTCGATTTCGCCCATGTGCAATCGACGCTTTAGTTCGGCGATCTCTTCGCGGAGCTTGGTGCTTTCGGTAGTCAGATCCTTGGTTGATAGTTTGCGGATGTCAACGATTTTCATATCTACATCTCCTCCCGAACCAAGAATTTGGTCTTTACCGGTAGCTTGTGGGCTGCGAGGCGCATTGCCTCACGGGCGATTTCTTCGCTTACACCCTGCATCTCAAACATAATGGTACCGGGACGAACCTTTGCGACGAAAAACTCTGGCGCACCCTTACCGCTACCCATCTTGACATCTTGAGGCTTACGGGTAACAGAGGTGTGTGGGAAAATACGAATCCAAATTTTACCACCACGCTTGATGTAGCGAGTCATCGCCTGTCGAGCGGCCTCGATCTGGCGACTCGTGATTCGTTCGTGACCCTGGGCTTGCAGCGCAAAGTCACCGAAGGCAATGTAGTTGCCGGCGGTCGCAACGCCGCGGATCTTGCCCTTGCGGATCTTCCTAAACTTCGTTCGTTTTGGCATTAACATGTTAGGCTACCTCACCTTTGTAGATCCAAACTTTTACGCCGATAATACCGGCTGGCGTTTGGGCGTTAACCTGTGCGTAGTCAATGTCAGCACGTAGCGTGTGAAGAGGTACCGAACCCGCAACTTCTTTCTCGCGGCGGCTCATTTCTGCACCGTTCAGTCGACCAGCAACCTCAATACGGATACCCTTGGCACCGGCACGCATCGTACTTTGAGCCGTCATTTTTATAGCACGACGGAAGCTCATGCGACGCTCCAGCTGATGTGCAATGTTCTCAGCGACTAACTTGGCGTAGAGGTCAGGCTTTTTGATTTCCTCAATATTAACGCGAGTCGGAATACTGTAAATCTTCTCAATTTCGGTCTTGAGCTCAGCAGCACCTTGGCCACCACGGCCAATCACCACACCAGCCTTAGCGGTAGTGATGGTAACTGTTACCAAGTTTGGCGTTCGGTTGATTTCAACACGGTTAATGGAACCACGACTGCCGATCTTGGTCTGGATAAGCTTGCGCACAGCTAAGTCATCCTTTAGGAACTTAGCGTATTCACGCTTGTCTACGAACCACTTACTGCGCCAGTCCTTGTTGACCTGGAGGCGCATGCTGATGGGGTTTACTTTCTGTCCCATACTATTTCTCCTCCTTCTTGGCGGCAGCCTTAGCAGCCGGTTTCTTTACTTCTCGCTTTTCACCGTCAACGACAACACGAATGTGACTAGTGCGCTTCATGTACGGCAAGGCGCGGCCATGGGCGGCTGGGCGGTAACGCTTCAGACGCGGTCCAGGCGTAACGGTAATTTCGGTAATTTGTAGGGTTGCTGGTTTGTAGCCGTGGTTATAATCGGCGTTGGCCTTGGCGCTCTCAACGACCTTGCGCACCGCGATAGCACTGCGGCGTGGTGTGTTTTGCAAGATAATGATAGCGTCCTCAACGCTGCGGCCACGAACTAGGCTGGCTACCACGCTGACTTTGCGTGGGCTAATGCGGACTCCTTTAGCTAATGCGTGAACTGACATACTTCCTACTTACCTTTCGCCAACTTACCGCCGTGTGTGCGGAATTTACGTGTTGGGGCGAACTCACCCAGTTTGTGGCCAACCATGTTCTCTGTTACAAAGACGGGTACATGGACCTTGCCGTTGTGAACTGCAATTGTCTTGCCAACAAATTCAGGTGGAATCGTGCTGGCACGGGCCCAAGTTTTGATAATGGTGCGGTCTTCGTTGCCAAGCGCTGCAACTTTCTTTGCAAGCTTGAAGTCGACGAATGGACCTTTCTTTAGTGAACGACTCATATC